>JAUZQJ010000137.1 GCA_030951045.1 Mariprofundus sp. | reverse complement strand
CGGCATATTCCGGTCATCCAGCACCAGCAGTGCACTCACACGATGTGATTGCATACGCGCTGCAGCAGCGTGCAGAGATTCCTCACCATGGGTGGTGACCAGCTTGCGAAGCGTCAGATCTTGCACTGTTTGTGCCTTCATAATCCCCCCCAAGCGAATAAATAGCTATATTGTATGCATCACTCAAATATGTCTTAGAATTCAGCTAAATTCAGCTAAATTCAGCTAAATTCAGCTAAATTCAGCTAAATAGTAGCGGATTGACAACATCAAAGCAAAACCGTGTAGGCGCAAAATGAAGGTGTCCGTTTTTAGAAAAATAGAAATGTCCTCTTTAGGGTTCATCCCAATCCCTCTTTTTTTCCAATGACTTTCAATGATTGCTTTGCCTTTAGAAAGCAGGATTTAATCAAGCTATCGTTTTCCTTTTTCACCCAAACCGAGTAACCCTTGGATTCCATAACATCAATACCTGGAGCAGGTAGAAAGGAGGTGATGAGTTCAATAATTTCGCCCTTCTTCAAACGTTTGGCTCCCCTGAGCGCGTAGAGGGTCAGCCCTTGTTTCGCGGATTGTCGTCATTGCGTATAGGTAGAGTAACGGAGCACGTTATCTACTCTACCAGAATGTTTTGGGTGACATGATACCATCAAAATCTTGGCAATATATGTAGTACGGTTAGTCTTTCTGAAATGTTATTGGTTCTCTTTCTGTTGTTATCTATTCCAATTGGTTGTTTTTGTGTGTGGTTTGCCTGGAAGGCACATCAGGTTGGGCGGAAACAGCTCGTGCGCGGCATGTTGTGGGCAGCCTTTATTAGCTTTGCATCAGCATTTTTGTTTGGTGGTTGGGGTTATTTGGTCGTCAGCGCCTAGCCTGAACTAACGCTGGTAACGTAGGATTTGCCCGCGTGGCATAAGCTTTGCCAGATACTCGGTGTTTTCAGGTCTGCTCTGGCTATGGGCGTAACCCAGTTTTACCATCGCTTTGCTGAACGGGGCATGATGGCCTCGCCCCGGATCAACCAGAATCACTTCACAATGTGCTTTGGCATGTTGATTAATGAATTTCGATAACAGCATGGCATGAGCTGTTTCATACAACACATCACTACCGATAATGAGATCAAATTCGCCCAGCGTGCTATCGCCATCCTCCCAGCCGGTACGCAGGAATGGGATATCCTTGTCATCATTTAATTCAGTGTTCTCCTGAAGAAAATTACCTGCTTCCGGATGGTAGTCGGTGGCTGTGATGTCGGCATGACGATGATTGAGTAGCAGGCTGGACAGCGCAATGCCGCAACCCACTTCAAGAATTCTTTTTCCAGCAATGTTAAAGTCAGACATGAGATGAGCCAGTATTTCGCCTGATGGCCAGACAATGCCGAACAAGGGCCATGTGGCTGAAGAGATGCCTAATGCTTCCGCGATTCCTTCATCATCAGAGAATTCCTGATTGTCACGCAGAGCGCGGGTGTGAATATCAATGTTACCAAATTCGGTGGTTTGATAGCGAACACGTAGTGATGTCATAAATACCTGCGTAGCGAATGATTCGCAATAACGCAGCATGCGTGAGTCAACAGATTCACTACGATTATGGCATCATACAGAAAAAGGGTTGATTTGCCCAATGCGGCGGTAATTTTATAGCAGGCTAAGCGCATTAAAAGCCTTTATAAGCATTTGCCGGCCGCGCCTGCGCATTTATGCGCCTACGGCATTCGGGCGTCCTGCCCATCACAGATTTACCCCGTAGGAGTACTCTTGTGTAAACACACAGACCTTCAGTACGCAAGGTTCACCCCAGGGTGCTTTCTTTTGCGCAAGCACAATTCACCTTGGCGCGGAGAAAGTTGAAAGCATTCTATTACAGAGCTCAATAAGAATGTAATGGAACAAAAATAACAGACATTGAAACATGAGAATTATCATACCAATGCGATGGCACCAAAAGCACACATATTATTTGTTTGTACTTCGCGTAACTCTGCGTCCTCTGCGGAAAAAAATGCTGAATATATGTATAAAACAGAGGATATTTTTATGCGACTTTCTTGGGAAAAATGCTGATCTTTCAGATCGCCCCGTAACTGCTATGCTTGGCTGACTTTTTTCAGGAGTTCAACATGGCCGATTATCAGTATATCTATTCAATGGAAGGCGTAGGCAAAGTTGTCGACAATAAAAAGGAAATATTGAAAGATATTTATCTCTCATTTTTTCCGGGTGCCAAGATTGGCGTGTTAGGACTCAATGGTTCAGGTAAATCGACACTGCTGAAAATCATGGCAGGTCTGGACACTGAAATTCTTGGTGAAGCAAGGCCTGCTCCGGGCATTCGTATCGGTTATCTATCGCAGGAACCTGATCTGGATGAGACAAAAGATGTGCGTGGTAATGTCGAAGAAGCGGTGCAGCCGATGAAGGATGCGTTGGCTGAACTTGATGCAGTCTATGCGGCGTATGGTGAACCTGATGCTGATTTTGATGCGATTGCTGCCAAACAGGCCAAGCTTGAAAATTTCATTGAAGCTGGTGATGGTCATAATCTGGACCGCAAACTGGATGTGGCGGCAGATGCGCTACGTCTGCCGGAATGGGATGCCGATGTAAGCAAGCTTTCCGGTGGTGAGCGTCGTCGTGTCGCACTTTGTCGTCTGCTGTTATCCAACCCCGATATGTTGCTGTTGGATGAACCGACTAACCATCTGGATGCTGAATCTGTGGCCTGGCTGGAGCGTTTTCTGCATGACTATCCCGGTACGGTTGTTGCCGTAACCCATGACCGTTATTTCCTTGATAATGTGGCAGGCTGGATTCTTGAACTGGATCGTGGTCGTGGCATTCCGTTTGAAGGCAACTATAGCGGCTGGTTGGAACAGAAAGAGAAGCGCTTGTCGGTGGAAGAGAAGCAGGAATCATCACGTCAAAAAGCCATGAAGCAGGAGTTGGAGTGGGTGCGTGCCGGCACCAAAGGGCGTCATGCCAAATCAAAAGCACGTTTGAAAGCCTTTGATGAACTGGCCGGGCGTGAAGCGCAGGAGCGCAACGCCACCAAGCAGATCTTTATTCCATCCGGTGAGCGTCTGGGAGATATTGTTTTTGATGCTGAAGCAGTGAACAAGGCTTTTGGTGAAAAAGTGCTGGTTGAAGACCTTAACTTCAGTCTGCCACGTGGTGGTATTGTCGGCATTATCGGTGCCAATGGTGCGGGGAAAACAACCCTGTTCCGTATGTTAACCGGCCAGGATACACCAGATTCAGGTACGTTGACTAAGGGTGAGACTGTGAATGTCTCTTATGTCGATCAGTCCCGTGATGCACTTGATGATAAGAAAACCGTTTGGGAAGAGATCTCCGGTGGATCTGACACGATGTATCTGGGCAAAGTTGAAGTTCAGAGTCGCGCGTATTGTGGTCGTTTCAACTTTAAAGGTGGCGATCAGCAGAAGAAGGTAAGTATGCTATCCGGTGGCGAACGTAACCGTGTGCATCTGGCTAAAATGTTGAAAGAGGGTGGCAATGTGTTGCTGCTCGATGAACCGACCAATGACCTTGATGTTGAAACACTGCGTGCTTTAGAAGAGGCGCTGCTCGATTTTGCCGGATGTGCAATTGTGATCTCGCATGATCGCTGGTTCCTTGATCGTGTTGCTACCCATATGCTGGCCTTTGAAGGTGAAGGTCATGTGGAGTGGTTCGAAGGTAACTTTGAAGCGTATGAAGCAGACAAGAAGAAGCGTTTGGGTGAAGATGCAACGCAACCGCATCGCATGAAATACAAAAAACTAGTTGTGTAACTTTCAGCTCATCTCTGGTTTTCCCGGTGGCTGTGTTCAAAAATGCTCACAAAAAAGCAGAATGCTGTTTGCACAACCGATAGATTGCTTGAGAGGGGCATGGATGCCCCGAATGGCGTACACGAGTACGCTCCGCTTTTTTGCCTTGTCTCCGGAAAAACCAGAGGCAATCTGAATAGTTACACTTTGTAAGAATGGTAACTGTAATTGGAGAATGTATTGGCCCAGTCTACTACAACGTGTGGCTCTGAACGTAATATCAGCAGTTTACCTGCTGATCCGGTAGCACCCGATGCGTTGATGGGTATTCCGCGTCAACAGACCAATCCCGGCCGTTGGCAGGGTGATCACTGGTCAGACTTTGTCCAAGAGCTTACGGGGCAGGGGATTGAAGTACGCCAGCATCGTGCCTCAATCGGAACCTATGTCACTGATGCCGGTGGGCTGGCGTATGGTCTGCCGCATGGTGTGGTGGTGGCGAAATCTGCTGAACAGATATCCGCGCTGATGAAAGCTGCCCAGCAGTTTGCTGTACCTGTGACAGTGCGTGGTGGTGGATTGACTACCGAGGGTGAATCGGTGGCTTTTGGCGGTCTGTTGTTGGATATGACAGGCATGAGCCGTGTGTTGGAAATAGATAAACTAGCCCTGACTGTACGCACGCAGGCTGGCATTTTCTGGCACCATCTGGCTGAAGTGCTGCGCCGTGATGGACTGGATTATCTCTCTGCGCCTCTAAATCTCACATCGTCAGTTGGTGGTACGCTTGGTGTGGGTGGCATCGATGTAAACTCCGCCAAGCATGGTTGCAGTGCTGATCAGGCCATCTCTTTGCAGGTGGTAACGCCCACTGGTGCGATTGTTGAGTGTTCCGATAATGAAAATGCAGAGCTTTTTGAACGCATTATTCTAGGTTATGGACAGTTTGGCATTATCACGGAAGCGACGCTGAGTATCCGAACGTACACCCCTTTAGGCATGCACTACTATTATTATTCATCCCTTCACACCTGTGTCGAAGATCTGCTGATGCTGGATCAATCTCAAAGCTGTGATTATACAGGCATTCTCACCATGATGGACTCAGCCATTACGCTGTTGGTGGCATTCGATTCAGATGAGCGGGAAGCTGCATTTCTGGCGGAGATGAAACCGGCCTTACGTGGTTATGGTGAATTGATGTTTGGCTTGAGGTTGGCTGCCTCCTTTGCATGGCGGCCGTGGAAGTGGCGAGAGGCGCTGTTTCTGTTGCGGCGCAAACGCGAGCTGTTTCCTGATTTGCAACCGGATCACCATATGCATGATGGTCAGATGTATGATCGAACGGTGGTCTTTTCGCGCGCGGTTTGGAAGCACTGGGGAGATCGCCATATGGTGATTCCGGATCTGGCTACCAATGCGGAGAAATTTGTGGAGGCGGTTGAACGTGGCAATGCCGTGTGCCGTAAATATTTTTCCTATTACACGCTCTATTGTGTCGGCATTAAGTTGCGGAATGATCATCAGGCGCATTATGAACTTTCCAGTATTCCCCCCGATGCCAAGGGTTTTGCTTATGGCTGTGAGTTTGAGCCTATGTATGAGGGGGGGCAGACATATAGTCGTGACACACTGCAATCCTTCAAGAATGAGATTTATGATGTCGGTGTTGAGCTTGAGACCAGTTATTACCGGTTTGGCGGCATGATGAAGGGGTACATTCGCAGAGCGCTTGGTGATGCGGTGGTGGAGAAACATCTGGCGCTCAAAAAAGAGGCTGATCCGGCCATGATTTTGAATAGGGATGTCATCTTTTAATGGCCTCTTACTCTGATTGTCATGGTTGTGCGTTATGTCTGCTCTCCTGTCCGATGTGGCTACAGAAACGCGATGTGCGATTTAGCCCACAGGGCATTGCCAAAGCGTTGCAACATGGCGCAATTGCTGAGGACATTGCAGAAGAGGTGTCTACCTGCATCGATTGTGGTGCTTGTGATCTGCTTTGCCCTGAACAGATTGATTTGAGTGCGATGATTTCCTCATTGCGATCAGCATCAACATGCGAACCTGAATCTGAGGTTGAGCCTGCTCACGTTGACATGGGGGGCTGCGATGCGCGTCTGCACATGCATCTCACAGCAGATGATCTGTTCATTATTGATGCGCTTTCTTTTCATGCGCACTATGTCCAGCGCTTAGCCCATTATGATGCGTTGAGAAAGTCTACCGGATGCCAGATGAATTTGGATCTGAATCGCATGGCGATAGCAACAGGTGTTGGTAGCAGGGCTGATGCGGGTGGGATGTTTGATGTGACATCGCAGATCCAGTGGCTGATGCAGGGGCGTAGTTTTGAGCGTGTTATTGTTGAAAATTCGGAAGATCAGGTGATGCTGGCGCAACTGAGCGGTAAACCGGTAATCTGTCTGAGCGATTTAATCAGGAGTGAGAAAAAAGATGCGTAGTGTGGATGTGGTAATTGTTGGAGCAAGCCTTGCAGCAGCGGCAGCGGCCAAGCGTCTGGTAGATGCGGGTTTGGAGACAGTGATTGTGGAAAAACAGCAGTTGCCACGCCACAAGATCTGTAGCGGTATTCTCTCCCCTCGCGGCCATCGTTTTTTGTTAGAAAATTTTGGCCCTCTACCGCGCAAAATATTGCATGAACCGACCTCGTGTAAGGGTGTTACTTTTCATTTTCCCAGCAGAGTTGAGATGCCGATGGATTTCTTTGGTGGCCCTACACCGCATCTGCATCGTAAATATTCAGATCACTGGGCGATTGAGCAGAGTGGTGCTGAAGTGATGGATGACACCTCCTTTTTGTCGCAACAGCAGAATGATGATCATGTGATGGTAACGGCGCGGAAACGAGGCGGTGAGGCGTTTACGCTAAAAGCACGTTATTTGATTGGGGCTGATGGGCCTGTGTCACCAGTGCTGCGCTCGCTCTACCCGGGTTATCATAAACAGATTCCAATGTTCTTCGTTGGCCAGAAGTTCCATGAGATCATCGATTGCCCACTGGATGAGGCTTATTTCCATTTCTGGTTTCATCCTGATCTGGGTCATTATACCTGGAGTCATGCCCGTGACGGGCGTCAGATCGTTGGGGTCGGTTATAAAATCGGTGATAAGTTTCACGACAGGCATCTGTATGTGGCCAAATACTTTGAAGAGAAACATGGTGTACGGCTGAAACCAGCCGATGATGACCATGAAGGCTGTTCAGAAAATTTTGGCCCGTCCTTAATCAATCGATATGTGTTTGGTAAAGGGCGTGTGCTGATCACCGGGCAGGCGACAGGCTTCCTTAATATGATTGGTGAGGGCATGAGTTGCGCCCTGCATTCAGGTGCGATTGCAGGCGAGTCTGTGGTGGATGCCATGCTCAGAAACAAGCCTGTGCAGGATATTTACAGGCAGAACGTTGCTTCGGAAGTACGCCGCACAACAGATCAGTGGAATCCCTTGAAGATTGCGTTTGATAAACCACATGAAGCTGATTTTCCTAAAGCTTTGATGGCGCTGCCAATGGCTGACCGCATCAAGGTGATGAAGGATATCTGGTCATTTCTCAAGCTGTATAAAGAGTTCAAGTGGGGGCGACAGATTGCAGCAATCAGTATGCAGCGTCTGATGCGTGGAGATTATTCCCAAAAGAACTGGTTATAAAATGCTGGAAGTGATTGTGCTCTCTGTGGCGCTGGCCATGGACGCATTTGCTGTATCTATTGGACTGGGCTCCAAATCGGACAGAGAGAAACGCACGGCACTTGCTCTGATGGCGGGCGTCTGGTTCGGTTTGTTTCAGGGCTTGATGCCATTGATCGGTTATATGGCCGGGCATGGTGTGTTGGGCTGGGTTGAAGATTATGCACCCTGGATTGCGTTTGCTTTGCTTGTCTTGACTGGCGGCAAGATGATCTGGGAATCCTTTGGTGAAGGGGTTGAAGAAGAGATAAGACGCATCACCCACAAAGTGATGCTGATGCTGGCGGTTGCCACCAGTATCGATGCGATGGCGGCTGGTTTCTCACTAACTTTACTGCCTGTAGATCCTTTTTTGGCCTGTTTTTTAATAGGTATTATTACGTTCATATTCAGTGCGTTGGGTGTGTTTATCGGGTTTCGCAGCGGCACTTGGCTTGAGAGCAGAGCTGAACTGTTTGGTGGTGTTGTGCTGATCTTGATTGGATTTAAAATACTGTTGTTTTGATAGATACCGCCCTCTGACCAAGGTTTATGGACTTGTTTTAACCAAACAAATATTCGCTATCAGTCGTCATGGCGATCATGGTCATCCTCCTCTTCATCCTGACGGTAGTTCTTGTTCTGGCGGTAGCGATTCGATTGCGGCCGTGTGTAGCTGTGGTTTCGTTCGGCGTCCTGTTTTTGCTGGCGATAGTCGTAGCTTTGACGATCATCTCTCCGCCGTTCGTGCCGTTCTTCGATCCGCTCTCTCTGCGCCGGTCTCATATCTGGTTGCTGGTAACGTGCCGGTGCGTGATAACGGCGCATGCGCTGCAAATTATGGCGGGCAGGATAGTATTGCGAATCGAATCTGAGTGCCTGTTGGAAATGCATGCGGGCACCATTGTTGTTGCCCCAGAGCATCAGGGCTACGCCCAGATCATTGTGTGCAGCTGGATTGTTGGGGCAATAAGCAATCCCCTGACGCATTAGCGTGATGCGGCGATCCAACCTTCGTTGATGGCGGGCTCGCTGGAAGTAAATGTCACCACGACTGCAACTGCTACGGTGATAGCGCGGAGCAGATTCATGGATCCGGTCATCACGATCATCTGCCAGCATTGCGCCGACCAGCCCACCCAGTACACCGCCAATAATGGCGCCTTCAACAAACTGATCGCTCTGGGCTCCGATGACAGCACCGGCGACTGCACCGACTGTGGCGCCCTGTGTTGCGGAGCGCTCCTGATAAGGGGTGGCACAGCTTGCGAGCAAGCCAATGGCCACAATGGATAGATAACGTTTCATAAGCATCTCCAGGTCAGGTGTAGCATGTCAGGGTTGGGTCTGTTGAATCACGTTTGCACCCAGTCGCTGATAACTTTATTCCATTGAGCATAGTAACCATTGGAGAAATGATCAATGTTGAAAAATAATTTTGATAAGCCCGGGCGTTGAAATGAAAGGACGCAATGAATAAAGGGGTGAAACCTTGTAAGGCAATCCGTATGGTTTCGATTGAGTTTGCGAGCGGTCTATCTGAGCTGCGAATCTGTTGATAGTGGAGCAGGAGAAAGTGATGAATAAACCAGTAGTAGTAATTGGTATGGGGGAAATAGGTTCGGTATTTGCACGCGGAATGATGAAACTCGGCTATCCGGTGGTGCCCGTGACGCGCGATATGGATATGGCAATAGTTGCATCGGACGAGAGTGAACCTGAAATGGTGATCGTCGCCGTAGCTGAAAAGGATCTGCATGCCACCCTGAGCAAGCTACCTGATACTTGGTGTGATCGATTGGTGCTATTGCAGAATGAGTTGTTACCACGTGACTGGGCTCAGCACGGTTTAACAGATCCAACCGTTATCTCGGTCTGGTTTGAGAAGAAAAAAGGCATGGATTCGAAAGTGGTAATTGAGTCGCCTGCCTATGGTGCGTCTGCGAAGCTGTTGCAGGAGGCACTTGCTACGCTGAATATTCCTGTGGTCACTGTTGATGGTGAAGCAGCGCTGTTATTCGAACTGGTATTAAAAAATCTTTATATCTTAACCACCAATATAGCTGGCCTTGAGGCTGGTGGAAATGTGCGCGAACTGTGGTTGGAGCATCATGAGCTGGCTTGTGAAGTGGCAGGTGATGTGCTGGATATTCAGGAATATTTGATCGGTGAAGAAGTGGATCGCACTGCTTTGATCGAAGGTATGTTGAATGCCTTTGATGGTGACCCCGAACATGGCTGCATGGGCCGCTCAGCACCAGCCCGATTGGAACGTGCTTTGGCTATTGCTGATGAAGCAGGGCTTGATGTGCCTGCTTTGCGCAGGATTGCCACAGCAAAGGAATAATCATTAACGTTCACCGCAATCCCCCGGGGGAGTCTCTCTTGCTACGCAATTTAGCTTCAGTACGCAGAGTTACGCAGAGTAAAACCAAACAATAAAATTTTGCGTCCTTTGCGGTGAAGCTTAGTCTTTATCAAATATTTCAGTGTATTGTTGATTGCTCCAGTAGATAAAGGCGAGAATTTCTGCGATGGCGGTGTGTACTTCGGGAGGAATAGCATCACCGATATCTAGCAGTGAAAAGATTTGTACCAGATCACTGTCTTCACGGATGGGGATATTGTTTTCTTTGGCGATGCGGATGATCTCATCGGCCAATATGCCACTGCCTTTGGCACTTAATTCAGGCGCTAAATCCAGATGTGGATCCCATTGTAGGGCGATGGCCATATTCTTTTTCATATGCGGATATCCAGCAGATTCAGTGATGCGGGAAGCATTTGCGTAAGTTGATCAAAGGAGCGTTGTTTTTCGACACTGGGTTGCTGTTGTGAGGCCACCAGATAGACCTTTTCAAAACCCAACTGATGCAGTCGTTCTTCCAAACGCTGGATGTTATCTAACAAAAAACGACTGCATGTGCTGTTATCGTTATAGATGCGGGCATGCACGGTGTTATCAGAAATATTGGCATCAACGCGAATATTGCCGAGTTGACTTAATTCTAAAGAAAACAGTACATTAAAGGATTGGTTCGCACTGCCATTTTCTTCGGAACTGTTCTGTTCGTACGATGATTGTTGTTGCATGGAAAGTTGGACATTCACCATCTGCTGATTGACCAGCATGGGTAGCTCGATACGTGTCGGTTCACCTTGCACTTGGGCCAGGACATTCAATGCCTGTGTAGTTTCGATGCGGGATACACTCTGCTGAGCAAGCTCCGAGATCGCTCTGACAAGCTCATTTTGGTGAGTGTTGCCACCTTGTTGATTGGCGATCTGTAACATGATGGATTTCAGATCCTGTTGCATGGCAGGGCTTAAAGCCGGATTTTGCGACAGTTGGAGCAGTTTGGCTTCCAGACCTGAGCCTGCATTGCGCATCATCTGCATTAAACGATCTCCAGTCAGTGGTTGCGATGATGATATTTCATGGGTTTTGAGAGACGACTCCAACAGAGGCAGTGGACTCATTGGGGTTGCTTCATTGACCGGTATATTCGGTATGATATTGCGTATATTGGTGATGTGTTGTGCCATCGATTGCGTGTTGCCGACAAGATTGGCTTTGAGTGTGCCGAGCGCTTTTGCAGCGGCATTTTTATGAATGGACAGGAGTTGAAAATCTGAAGGTGGTTTATTCATTTTAAGCATCAGCACGTCACCTTTTTGCACGTTGGCGGGAGCGGCTGTTTCAACGATTTTCCCCTGAATGTTGAGCTGCACATTGCCATTGTCCAAACGTTGTTGCACGAATGCGGCAGCACGGTCGCCGGCTGCGAGTGTGAAGTGAGCCATCTTGTTGACTGGGGTGGCCTGTTTACCGCTTACTTGATTTGTATTCTGTTGGGGCAATATTTCCAGCATCGACTTGTTGTTGGACCCCATAACTACCCTGGCTGCTATCTGTTGCCCCTCTTTCAGGCCAGCAATAGTTGTCGTTTGGATGATGTGTGGGGTGCTTTGGCCTTTGCCATCGGGAACCATGATAGTGATGCTCATCTGTTTGCCATGAATAGAAGCGATCTGACCGGATAGGGTTTGGTTCGTTTTCACACCAGTTGGAAGCGTTGAAAGTATATTGGCGTGTTTTGAGTTTGCAGCCAGCCCCTGGCTCTGTTGGCCGCTCGTTGCCGTTTGGGCACCTTGCGTTTGTTTTCCTAAGGCGCCTGTTTGGCTGGCACCAACCCAGAACAGTTCAGCCTTTGCATTGGGCAGTGTGGATGATTTTTGAACAATAAATGCAACTTCTTTTCCAGCCAGTGAGGCGGGTAGTCCTTTGATGACAAAAGGTTCACCATTTAATGTTATTTTAAATGCATCATTGGCTGCTTTTTGAACCATGGCATGCATGACCGAGCCAGTTGATGCGTTCGATAATACCCCGGAAAGCACCCTTACCATATTGGGAGAGCCTTTGGGCAACTGCGTGGAGTTCCATGCAGTCGCATCGGTTTTGCCAATGGCATCAATCCTGCGGTCAGGCATAGATGTTTAGCTCTATATTGGTGTTGTGATCAAACATATAAATAGACGAGCAAGCTAGCGGCCAATCTTGCGGTTTAAGGCGTAATCAATGGTTCGATAATGTTCTGAAGGGCTTGATAAAGCCTGTTGGAAATGAGTTTTAGCGATTTATAAGCATATGATAGGTATAATTTAGCGTGAATACCGGAATGACTTGCCGCTGTTTTTAATCAGGGTAATCTCCAGCGCCAACTATTTGTATAAATGACGCAGGCAGTCGTTCGTAATATATGGGTCGCAATAGATGATTCATGATGCGTTGATTCGTTATGCTTAAGAGGTGTCGCCATGTTCGGACTTGGAACAACTGAGCTTATTTTAATCCTGATTATTGTGATCGTACTGTTTGGAGCAAAACGTTTGCCGCAGGTTGGTGCTGGGCTTGCCAATGGTATCAAGAGTTTTCGCAGCAATATTGCAGACGGCGATAAGAAGAGTGGGTCGGATGATGAATCTATCAGTGATGACGCTACGGATAAAAAACAATAACCATTAGGACCTTACACCATGCCTGATATTGGTTTTCTGGAATTGATTGTGATTGGAGTGATCGCTTTTCTTGTGCTGGGGCCTGAACGTATGCCTGAGCTGTTCGGTCAGGTGGGGCGAGTGGTTCGAAAAGGGCGAGGCTGGATCAATGATATTCGCAAGCAAATCGATGCGGAGAGCGCATCGCTAAAGAATCCTTTGCATGAAGTAGAAGATAGCATGAAGGGTGGTATTGAAGATTATAACGCAGCGATCATGAAAGAGCTTGGGCAAAGCATGCCTGATGATCTCTCTTCGATGTCGCTAGACCCATCAAAAACAAAGGTCACGACAGCATCATCACTCAAGTCCGATAAAAAACAGGATGATACGTGAGTCAGTCCGACACGCAGTCCAAGGATATCCCGGAGAATCAAGCAGCAGCAGATCAAGGTGTAGAAAACAGTGGGGCAAGTGTGTTGGCCCATCTGGGTGAACTACGCCGTCGTGCCACGATTGCCATTATTGTTTATGCCATCGGTGTGATGGTGTTGATGAACTTTTCTGAGGTGGTCTTTGAATTTATCTCGACGCCGATTCGGGATGCCTTACCACCGAATACGCCTTTGATCTTTCTCAATGCTCCCGACGTGTTTTTTACCTATCTGAAAATTGCGCTGTTGATGAGTTTGTTTGCCACAGCACCTGTGACGCTGTATCAGTTTTGGGCTTTTATTGCGCCGGGTCTCTATAAACACGAACGCAAAGCATTTGTGTCCTATTTTACAGGTAGTTTGGTGCTGTTATTGAGTGGTGGGGCTTTTGCTTTTTATATTGTATTTCCACTTATATTTGAGTTTTTTCTTGGTTTTTCTACTGAAAATATTCAAGCCATGCCTGCTGTGAAAGAGTATCTATCTCTGGTCATGAAGCTGCTGTTCGCATTTGGTCTTAGTTTTCAGATTCCGATTATTGTGATGCTGCTGGTGCGCCTGAATATTGTTGATGTAGAATCATTGGCTGAAAAACGACGTTATGTATTTGTTTGGGCCTTTGTGATTGCGGCTCTGTTGACACCGCCAGACATTATTTCACAGATTTTACTTGGTATTCCGATGTTGCTGCTATACGAACTGGGGATGTTTCTGGCAAAAATTAAAGGCTCAGATTCCAAGTCCGAAGTAGCTTAAACAATTCAGGCTATTGAATCAGATAAGAGTTAACCATGTATCAACCATTTGGCGGCAAAAATGTTGCATCTGTGTTAAATGAGACTGCGTTTGCTGATGAAGATGTTTGATGCCCGCTTCACCAAGGTGGAGGCGCTCGCTTTTACCATATGCAATCCACTGTTCAATAATGCCTTCGTCGACTTCAACATGAAATTGCAAACCATATTGCGCTCTGTTCAAGCGAAACGCTTGAGCTGGGACTTGGGGATGCGTGGCTACCTGTGTCATGGATTCGGTGAATGAAAATGTTTCACCATGCCATTGGAACACCATGAATCCATCTGTCATGGTGTTGAATAGCGCATCGTTTGCACTCTCTTGGCATCGAAAGAGAGGGAACCATCCAAGTTCGCGGACAGGGGATGGTGTGATGTCTGCCCCCGCAGCTTTGGCCATGATTTGTGCCCCAAGACAGATGCCGAGCATGGGTATGTTGGCATCCAAAGCCGCCTTGACCCAGATCAATTCAGTCTGCATGGCCGTATCATGATCATTGGCTGACTGTGGGCCACCCATCACAATAATACCGTCATATTCGCTGGCGTTGGAAGGCAGCGGTGCCCCTTGCTCCAATGCGATGGACGTACAATGATGGCCATGTTGCCGAATGACATCGGCAATGATCGCCGCAGGTTCAATGATCAAATGTTCAATAATGAGAAAGTTCATGTTGCTAGCCTAAACAATGCTACTTATGCTACAAGTCGATATGGATATCTCACCTTATATTAAACGCGTTGCGCGTGGCAAACATGGTTCTGAGCATTTGGATCGGGACGAAGCGAAAATGGTATTTCAGAGGTTGTTGCAGTCGGATACGGATATGCTGCAACTCGGTGCCTTCCTGATTGCGCAGCGTATGAAAGGTGAAACAAGTGCTGAGCTAGCTGGTTTTGTTGAAGCGGCGCGGGAAACTGTCCAGGGGTTTACACAATTTGCTGCGCCAAAAGGAGCGGTCGATTTGCCCTGTTATGCAGGTAAACGTCGCAGTGGTCATGCGTATTTGGCGGCGGCGATGCTGGCGCGTGTTCAAGGTATTCCAATTGTAGTGCATGGTGTGGAGCATATAGAAGAACGCGTGACTGCCTGGCAAGCATTAGAGGCTGCCGGTGTGCAGCGAGCCTCAGGCTTAGGTGATGCCTCGGCGATATTAGCGGCGGATAATATTGTATATATTGATCTGGCAGAGCTTAGTCCTGATCTGTTTCGTATCTATAATCTCAGGCCAAGGCTTGGGGTGCGCTCCTTTGCCAACACAGTGGCTCGTTTGCTCAATCCGATGTCGTGTGAGGGACAATTGAACGGCCTCTTTCATACACCATATGCTGATTATATGGCGGATGCGAATGTCTTGTTAGGCCAACAACGATCACTTGTTTTTATGGGGGCGGAAGGTGAACCGGAGTTATATGCAGATCGTCAGAAGCTCGTGGTGAAACAGCAGGGCGATAAAATGTCGCGGATCTCCTATGGCGAAGCCGGAGTGGCGATGTATCCGCGTGAGCCTATGGATGAAAGGCTGCTAAAAGAGAGTCTTGGCAGCATGTTACAAGGCAAACTGAATGAACGGGAAATCGCTGTGGTGAATCGGATGAGTGAAGCATTTCATTGGGCTTCGCAGGGTGAATTTCCAGAAGGCTGGATTGAGCAATAAAAACTGATATTGAGAGGAGTAGATTATTATGGCACGTGTACTGATTCCATTTACGGAAGGTGTTGAAGAGATTGAATTGGTTGCAGTGATTGATCTACTGCGCAGAGCGGATGTAGAGGTGTGTGCTGCTAGCCTGGATGGGTTGTCTGCAATCGGTCGATCCAAGATCACCATTAAGCCCGATGCTGGTTTGGCTAAGGTTATGCATGAAAACTGGGACATGATTGTTTTACCCGGAGGTCTGCCGAATGCATTTTTACTACGTGATGATGCCAACGTGAAAGCTATTGTGGAGCGTTTGCGGGTAGAACGTAAATCCATTGCCGCGATTTGTGCCGCACCTATGGCTCTGGCGGCTTATGGCATCACGGAAGGAAAGCGTGTGACATCGTACCCTTCCTGTCAGGAATCAATGGAAGAGCTGCAACCTTCATCGGTGTATGTTGATGATGATGTGGTGGAAGATGATTTTTTGATCACCAGCAGGGGGCCGGGCACTGCTATTGCCTTTGCACTGCGATTAATTGCGAAGCTGTGCAGTGAAGAAAAATCTGAAGAAATCAAACACTCCATTGTAGCTGTCTGATTCTTGCCGTGCGTGGGCACTGCCGGTAGGCCTGATGTTATGAAAGGCTGGGTCTGGCCTTTTTGATCTCATCATAGGCGCAGGTGATCATTTTCATCTGTTCATCGGCAAAGCTTATGAAACTATCCGGCAGTCCTTTTGACATGATTTTATCAGGGTGATATTCAATGCATTTCTTTCTGTATGCGCGTTTAATTTCGGTATCTGTTGATTCGACAGTACAATCCAGTAGTGCATAGTGCTCACTTAATGCATGTGTGCGGCCAAAAAACTCAGCTGAAAAAAGTTTGTACATGGATGGGTCTATAGCAAGGGGCTCAATAATGCCTTGAAGTATTTTATCTTCTTCCGGGTGCAGTTCCCCATCACTGGCGGCAACTTCAAACAGAATGCGGTATGCGATGATGCGCATATCTTTATTGTTGTTAAATGCCGTCGCATACTGAGTGGCATAATCGTAAATAGAGTAATGATCATCTTTTGCTTTGGTGAAAATACTACCCGCTATCTCTTTGCTGCGTTGATCAAGATGAATTTGATCCATAAACGCTTTGATTGTTTTTGCCTCTTCAGGGCAAACAATACCGTCAGCTTTGGCGATTTTGGCCAACATGCCGAACAGGGCTGTGAACACAAATAGCTGTTCAGTTTCGACTTGCTGAATGTACTTGTCTTTACTTGCTGAAAACCATCCACCGACACCTGCTCCGATCAAAGCCCCTATCGGGCCGCCGAATAGAGCGCCTACTCCGGCACCGATTCCTACACTTTTCCAAGACATGATGGCTCCTTTGTTTCATGTGATATGTGGTGCTATAAAACTGTTCCCGTTTCAAAAGGTGAGAGGGAAATGGCAGTGAAACTGCAGTACAATTCCTAAGCGGCAGGCTACCCATTGAAGAGGGGCATAGGCAATGAAGCAATATGTAATGTACCTTTTTCTATGCTTGAGATAACGCTTTTGAGCAGTCAATGACAGGATCGCTAAATTGATCGCGACTAAAAGGTGTTGGATAACTGCTGTGAAGCCGTACTATGCGGGCTATGCGGTTATCCAAAGAATTCAGAGATCAGTTTACTCAGCAGGAAATGCGCACGCATGGGCGTAAGAATGGCTTTGTGACCACCGGTCAGGAAGCGCGTATGCTGAAGTGGCTACCGGTGATCGGGTTGCCAAAAGATAAAACACTGGCCGATGCCAATATGCCGGATGGCACCCCCATTGTAATGGAAATTGGTTTTGGTAATGGTGATTTTCTGGTGCATTTGGCGCAGACACATCCGGACTGGATGCTGGTAGGTGTTGAGATTTATCTGCCAGGTGTGGCTAAAGCAGTTAGTCGCCTTGATGATGCAGGCCTGATTGAACAGTGTCGGATTACCCAGCTACCAGCCCAGTTTGTGTTAACGCATCAGGTGCAAGAGGGCGAGCTTGATGGTGTGTTTATCAATCATCCTGACCCCTGGCCCAAAGCAAAACATCATAAACGCCGTATCATCCAAAAGGAATTTGCCGCGTTGTTGGTCAGCCGGTTAAAGCCCGGTGGATTTATCAAGCTGGCATCGGATAAAGCCGACCTGGCGGAATGGATGCGTGATATTCTTGATGCCACGCCAGGCCTGAGCAATGTGGCTGGCATTGGCGGTTATATTGAGCGTGATCCGGATCGCCCGGAAACCAAGTTTGAAGAGCGTGGTAATAGAGCAGGCAGGACGAGTCAGTTTCTTCACTTCGTTAAAGGCTGATCGGGCGTATGGCAATCAGTTCAACGATTTACAAGGCAGAGTTGCAGATCACCGATATGGACCGGAACTATTATAGTGACCACCATTTGGTGATAGCGCGTCACCCCTCTGAAAGTGATGAACGTATGATGGTACGTCTGCTGGCTTTTGCATTGCATGGCAGTGAGTCACTGCAGTTTTGCAAAGGTATCAGTACCGATGATGAGCCGGATATTTGGCAAAAAAGTTTGAGTAATGAGATTGAAATATGGATTGATCTTGGCCAGCCGGATGCCAAACGTATCCGCAAAGCCTGTGGACGATCCAGACAGGTGATTATTTATACCTATCTGCGCAGTCACCGTGTGTGGTGGGAGCAGGCTCAGAACAAGCTAACCCGCTTTGGTAACCTTAGCGTGATTCATCTGGACAGCGATGCCGTGGCAGGCCTTGGTGTGATGGCCGCGCGTGCGATGCGTCTGCAATGTACGATACAGGATGGTTCGTTGTGGTTGACCGGTGGTGATCAGGCACTGGAAATCACCCCTGATATTTGGAAAGAAAATAGTGAGAGTAGACAATGAAATTCGACCAATATTATATTTCTGCAGATATTAAAAAGAATTTAGCCAAGCTGGGTTTTAAGCGGCCGACTGATATTCAGTTTAAATCCATTCCTTCGATTATTGATGGTGAAGATGTGCTGGCAATTGCTCAGACGGGCACTGGCAAAACGGCCGCTTTTGCGATTCCTGTGATTGATAAAATCCATCGTTTTAAAAGTAGTAAACGCTCTTATGGCATCAAGTGCATTGTCATGGTGCCCACGCGTGAACTGGCGGTGCAGATTGGAGAGGTGTTCAAAAGCATCGCAAAACATACGCGTGTGAAAGTGTTTACCCTGTATGGCGGAGTGGAGCAAGATCGCCAGATTGCTAAATTACAGGACGGGATTGATGTGTTGATTGCTACACCGGGACGCATGTTTGATCTGATCAATCAGCAAGAGATTCATCTTGATGGTGTTTCGACCCTGGTGCTGGATGAAGCAGACCACATGCTGGATTTGGGTTTTATTGAAGATATTCGTTACATTAAAAAAATGCTTAAACGCCGTCATCAAACCCTGTTCTTTTCAGCCACTATCAATGATGAGATCAAGAAGCTGGCCTATTCACAGGTCAAGAGTGAAGCCATTCGTATTCAGGTTTCACCACAGGATCGTGTGTCCAAAAACATCACCCATTTTGTAATGCACGTGGAGATGGATGATAAACGTTTCTTTCTAGAGCGCTTTTTACAGGATCATCCGGAAGGCAAGGTGATTGTCTTTGTGCGTACCAAAGTGCGTGCTGAGCGTGTGGTGAAAGCGCTGGGGCGCGTTGATATCGATGCGATGAGCATTCATGGCGACAAGGATCAAACGGAGCGGTCAGATGTGATGCAAGCGTTCAGGGCAGGGGAAGGGGCACGGGTGTTGGTGGCTACGGATGTTAGTGCGCGTGGTATTGATGTGCCGAATATTGCGTATGTCATCAATTATGACTTGCCTGAAAAGGTGGAGAATTATGTGCATCGTATTGGCCGTACGGGGCGTGGTGAAAACAAGGGAGAAGCAGTCTCCTTTTGCAGTAGTGAAGAGAAGGATTTGTTGCATGAAATTCAAGACTTTATTGCTAAACCTATCAATGTGATTGGCGTGGGCAAAGAAGAGTACACTGAAGTCACTACCGGCTCTCGCGATTTACAGGCATTGGTAGCTGAGCATGATGCCTGGTTGAATAAGGGTAAGGGAAAAAAGAAGAAGTAAATATCAGCAAACACGAAACAATGTGATGCTGGCGGTTATGGTTCTGATCCGCCGCACTATCGCAGTAATAGATACGTTGTTGGTGTTGATAAATAACTTCTTATTATTGAGCAGGCGATGCCTTGCAGATTTTAAGCGTCGCGTTTATGCTCGACTTTGATTCAAGGTAGGTAGGAGAAGGATCATGCTGAAAACTTTAACTATATTGGCTATGTTGGCATTCACATCAGGCTGTGCTGCTATTTATGGAGAAGATCCGGCAGAGCTTCAAGCCCGCCAACAGGCCGAGCAAGCACAGCATCAAAAGCAAGTTAGCATGCAGGCTGAAATCGAACGCCTCAAAGCTGAAGTGAAGGCTAACAAAATAGAACTTGAAAGTATTAAATAAAGATAGAAGAAGATTGGTTTGAGGGTGAAATTTATGTTTAGAATTACCGGGTTTTTACTGTTGTTTTTATGCGTGGGCTGCATGAAGTTTATAGGGCCTCCACCCGAAGAGGATCTTGTTGTTCGATCTTCATCAGTGCCGGCGACTCCTGTGGCAGATGTACTCGATGATGAAGAAGAACTTCGTAAGAAGCTTATTGTGTTGCGAAAACAGGATCAAGCAGAGCAACGGGGGCGTATCGAACAAAACGCTCCTGTCGAGCAAACAGCTACTGCTGAAGCAATCACTCCTGTTGCTTATAACGGGCAGGTAGAACCGGCTGAAAATCTAGTTCCTGTAGCAGATTCCGCTTCCGCTGTCAGTGGCAGTGAACCGGCTGCGGAAGAAGCCAAACCGGTATTACTTCGGGAACAGCTGTGGATAAGGGTGCCATTTAAAACTGGTTTTACATCCGTTGATCAAAAACTGTTGAAACCACTGACCGATATTGCCGGGAAATATCTTGCTGAGCCACGCAAGCAGACGCTGGTGATACGTGGTTTTTGTGATGCGGAGCCCATTGGTGGATATGAAACCAAGAAACATAAACCCAGACATGGTTTTAATACTCAGCTCGCTTTGAGTCAGTCACGGGCTAAAGCGGTTGCAGATATTTTAATTAAAGCAGGTATCAAAAGTAATGTAATTAGAGTGGAAGGTTATGGTGATACACACTTTATTGCGGATAATAAAACCCAGGAAGGGCGTGATAGAAATCGTCGTGTGGATGTGTTTCTTCTCGGTGAATGATGTGGCGTTGTAGCTGATCTCTTTGGCTTGCAAAAATAATAGCAAGGCGCTCCTGTGATGCAGGGGCGCCTTTTTTTATGCGGAGTTTTGATACTCTGGCGCGCTAAGGTGTGTGTAAGCCGTGAAGTCTGTATGTCGCCAGATCTGCTCTCAGCGTATATGAACGATTTATAGAACGCTTGTTGGCGTAGAGAAATCCGAAACTGATCGGACAATCAAGCTGTGGCGCTTTGCACTATTTTGCTGGTGAATGCTACTATATTACCTGTTTGGCCAGTTCCTGCTCAATGTGTTCAATGCGAATGGGCGCTGGCGGGTGTGAATCGTGCCAGCGTGAATAGTGCGGATCGGGTGTGAGCGTGCTGGCATTATCTTCATACATTTTCACCAGCGCTGTAGCGAGTGCTTCACCGCTGCTATTGCTGACGGCGAAGGCATCCGCTTCAAATTCATCTTTGCGGGATGAATAGCTCATGATTGGTCCGAGCGCAAAGGTGAAAGCTGGCAAGACCAGCATAAACAGAATCAGTGCCGCCTGATTGGATGCTTCAGTGACACCGAGGCCGGTATAAAACCAACTTTGCTGCATGATCCAGCCAAGCAGGGCAAAACCAGCCAGTGAAGAGATAATCATCACTGCCAAGCGTTTTTTTACATGGCCATGATGAAAGTGACCCAGTTCATGGGCCAGGACGGATTCAGTTTCAATAGGCTCAAGTTGATTCAGTAAGGTGTCAAAAAAGACAATGCGTTTGGCGTTTCCCAAACCGGTGAAGTAGGCGTTACCATGGCTTGAACGGCGTGAGCCATCCATGACATATAGTCCTTTGCTCTTGAAACCGCAGCGGTTCAATAAGGCTTCGATGCGTTGTTTCATTTCACCATCTTCCAGTGGATTGAATTTGTTGAATAGAGGAGCGATGAAGGTTGGGAATGCCCACATCATGAGTAACATGAAAGCAGTCCATACAGCCCAGGCATAGATCCACCAGGCTGCTCCCGCACCGTGCATCAGGCTCAGAATAACCCACCCCATGGGCGCAGCGATCACAATCATCAATGTTATTTGTTTGACCATATCCGCGATATAAAGGCGCAGTGTCATTTTATTGAAACCAAAACGCGCTTCGATGCCGAACGTGCTATAGAGCTCTAAAGGTAAATCTAGCAGCTGACTGATCAGGAAGAACAACAGCAAAAATGCAACGCCAGTCCATATTTCTGATAATTCCAACGATCTGGCAAGCGTATCAAGAGCATTAAGGCCGCCACCAATTGTCCATATAAACAACAGGATCAGGGCAATCACTTGCGCAATGTTGCCCGGTTTGAGTTTGGCGATGGTGTAGTCAGCCGCTTTTTGATGTGCTGATAAGGATATGGTTTCACTAAAACGATCGGGTACTTTATTTCGATGGCTTGATACATGCACTTTTTGTCGGGTAGATAAATAGAGGCTTATAGCTGTAGCGACTGATGCAAAAAAGAGCACTACCCATGTCCATGGCGTCATAGAGAAAGCTGTCATGATATTATACCGTCCTGATGAAGTGTGATGTTATGATGATTGCTGCTGTTTGCTGTTTCGGTGAAGGTTGATTCAAATACTGCTCAGTCACTATTCATTTCGATGCGAGCGAGTCCTTGTTGCAGGGTAATGGCAGATTGTAAAACAGGTAGCATCAATGTGGCGACCTTGCCTCCATCAATACTCGACTTTAATTCTACCAGTGGCTCCAGTCCTAAATCTTCGAGGACATCTCTATGTCCTGCGTCATTAGAGACATGGCTGGCCAGCACCCAACCGGCAATGCGTACATCCCATGCAATGGCAGCCAGTGCAGCCGTTGCAGAAGCAAGGCCATCGAGTAGTACTGGTACACCTTTTTCTGCTGCAGCACGATAAAATCCAGCCATGGCTGCCATTTCTATGCCGCCAAGTTCTTTGAGAATATCGTGTGAAGGTGTGCCTTGAGCACGCTCTAAAGCTTGTTCGACTGCCATTAATTCGCGGCCATACGTGTCGGGACTAATGTTTGTACTGCTTAATGCTTCTTCCGGGGGCAGACCGAGTAGTTCTGAAATCAATGCGGCAATAGCGATGCGATCTCCGGCGCTGATGGAGCTGGCAATGAGTAGATTAGCACCCTGATCAATAGCGCGGTTGGCCATCTCTTCACCGATGCCTACGCTTTCCCAGTAGTCCATTTGTGACATGGCTGATTCAGTAGTGATGTCCGGTGTGCCGGTGGAGCGTACTTTAGCATGTTCTACCAAGTCGTTATCAGCCAGACTACCAGTCACGCCAACATCAACGATATGCAGATTACATCCTGCTTGTTTACACAGGTCTGCAATTACGGAATCAGCGGATGCAGCATGGCGAACCTGATCCAGTGTTGATTTGTTCCCATTACATCCGTTGGCAATGGCCACACCGTGGTCGGCTGCAAATAAAACGACCGCAGCTTGAAGGGTGTTTGGTATTTCCCTGTTTTGACGTTTGGAAAACCATAGCGCCAAATTTTCCATTTGGGACATACAGCTGGAGGCTTGCAAGAGTGTACTATGGTGATTTTGTTCGGGATGAATGGATGGGATAGGCATTACTTATCCAGCCTTGAAGTGGGCGCAGACAAACCGTTCATAGCATGATGGTTCTCGATCAGAGGTGGGTGATTGCGGGGCGTTACATGTATCATATATAAAAAGTATAGCTCGTTTTTATTGATATGCGATGTTTGATTTTAACATATTCATGTATATGACTGAATCAATGCCCTGATGGCATCAGGTGCGACATCTTCCGCCAAAAAGGCATCACCAATCTCACGCAATAAAATATAACGAATGCGGCTGCCGATATTCTTCTTATCGTGTCCCATCGCATCGAGCCATGCATCGGCTGTGAAAGAGGGAATAGAGGTGGGTAGATCGGCGGCCTCATAACATTTTCTGATGCGTGTTTCTGTGCCTGCAGGGGCATATGCCAACTGTTCAGAAAGGCGGGCTGCCATCAGGGTGCCCATAGCGACCGCTTCACCATGCAGGAATGTATTGTAATGGGTCATTGATTCAATGGCGTGACCAAAGGTGTGGCCTAAATTAAGCAGTGCACGCATACCTTGTTCCGTTTCATCGGCCATAACCACTTCGGCTTTATGACGGCAGGAGGTGTGAATCATACTGGAGAGGACATCTCCATTCAGATTCAGCGCGGCTTCAAGGTTGTTTTGCATCCAGTCAAACAGGGCCGCATCACGGATCAGACCATATTTGATGGCTTCAGCAATGCCCGCACGCACTTCCCGAATATCCAGCGTGTTTAATACCAATGGATCAATCCATACCAGTTTGGGTTGATAAAAAGCACCGATCATATTTTTACCGTGCGGGTGATTGATTGCAGTTTTGCCCCCAACACTGGAATCAACCTGCGCCAGCACTGTGGTAGGAACCTGAATAAATGGAATGCCGCGGCGATAGCAAGAAGCTGCAAAACCGCTCATGTCGCCAACTACGCCACCGCCAAGCGCAACCACAGGTTCATTGCGTGAGAGTTTCGCTTGCATTAATGCATCCATAATTATCTCAAAGCTCTGCATGGTTTTGTAACGTTCGCCATCAGGCAGTATGCATTCAGATACCTGCCAGCCAGCTTGCTCAAGTGAGCCTCTTACTCTTTGCAGATATAGCGGAGCGATGGTGACATTGCTGATGATCATGCAGCGCGTAGGCGAAGAAAATAGCTCTGCCATGGCAGAGCCCAGTCGATCCAGACAGCCTGATTCGATATGAATATCATAGGAACGAGAGCCTAGATTGACGTTGTAAGTATGTGATTCTGCTAGCTGCTTAGACATGGGCGGAGTCTGACATTATCTCCCTATTCAGAGAAGCTGGAAATATTGCTTGATGCATCGCGGAGACTGGTTTTTTTGCTAATGCGAATAACATTCAGAAAATCGCATTAAACTTCGGCAGGAATAAATGCCAGCGCTACACCGTTATTACACCAGCGTTGGCCAGTTGGTTTTGGCCCATCATTGAATACATGGCCCTGATGCCCTCCGCAGCGAATACAATGATACTCAGAGCGTGGAAGAATCATTTTAAAGTCGCGTTTGATTTCGGTATGTCCTTCAATGGGTTGAAAAAAACTGGGCCAACCGGTGCCACTGTCAAACTTACTACTGGAATCAAACAGGGGCAAAGCGCATCCAGCGCAGACATATTGCCCTTTATCATATTGCTTGTTCAAAGGGCTGGTGAATGGGCGTTCAGTACCTTCATCACGTAAGACATGGTACTGCTCAGGTGTAAGTGCTTTGCGCCACTCTGCATCGCTTTTCTCTATCTTGTTTATATTCGAGTCACTCATTGCTGTCGTCCTTGTCTGTTCGCTATGTAATATGCGCGGCAGGCTTAATAGTGCTGCGCTGGCTAGTGCAGCCTGGAGAAAAGTTCTGCGTTTCATGGTGTTGACCCCCAAAGGTATTGAAGTCGCTTATCCCGTCCACAATTATAACGATAAAATTTATATCGTATTGGATTCTTGAGATAGTAGTCCTGATGGTACGTTTCAGCTGGCCAGAAGGTGCTAGCAGGCTTGATTTCGGTAACAATATCTTTAACGAATGTCTTATGCCGTTGTATGTCCTTCTTTGAGGCCAGAGCAAGTGATTGTTGTTGATTATTATGATAAAAAATGGCGGGGCGATATTGAGAGCCTGTATCGCAGAACTGACGATTAGCGGTGGTGGGGTCAGAATTACGCCAATAAATGGCGAGCAGTTGTTCGTAACTCACCTTGGCAGGATCAAATAGAATTTGAACTGCTTCGGCATGTCCAGTAATGCCGGATGATACTTGCTGATATGTTGGCTGATCTTTGTGACCACCGGTATAACCCGAAGTGGTTGAGATGACACCATCGATTTCATCAAAGGGATGTTCCATGCACCAAAAACATCCGGCGGCAAAGGTGGCTGTTTCCATACCATTGGCAGTAGCTGGTGTGATCGCCGCTATGAGCAGCATCGATGTGTATAATAGTTGTCGTATCTGTTTCATATTGGCTCCGCTTATAAGTATGGACGTTGGAGTCGAGAGATTATTACAGGCTTTCCTGAATATCCGATGAAACCTATCATTGCACTGTTGCTTGCGTATGAAGAAGAGAGGTTGAGGAGACAATATGGCTGATGATAGACGATTAGTGTATTCCACTGAGCAAGGCTCATTGGGAAAAGCTATGGACCCCGGCACAAAAAAGAAGAAATCCCGCAAGCATACAGGTGGTGCTTCGGTGATTAAGAATCCAAATAAGCAGGGCGTTCGTATTCGGCGTGAATCCAAAGGGCGTGGTGGAAAAACAGTTAGTGTTGTCGATGGTTTGTCGTTGCAAGAGTCGGAACTCAAAACGATGTTAAAGAAACTTAAAGGGCAATTAGGAACCGGTGGCTCTGTGAAGGATGGTGTGCTTGAAATTCAGGGTGATCATCGCGAAAAGATAGTGCTGCTGCTGGAGAAAGAGGGGATCAAGGCAAAACTGGCAGGTGGTTAAAGTGTTTAGAAAAACAAAGGGCAGAGTTTGCACGCTCCGCCCTTTGTGTAGGAATGATTTTTACTGCTGCTGACAGTGTGGAAATTGTAATGCCTGCTCATGACAGTAATGTGACATGAGTCACTCATAGAAGATGTTTTGAAATAAGACCCTCCAGGTAAGGGCATGAAGGTCCGGAATGCAAAAAAGAAGGAGTCGTTTGAACGAACTTCAGATCGCTCGGTAAGGTGCTGTAATTCCGAATCTTGAAATTTTCATGTGCAAAAAAAAGAGGCGGACAAAAGTCCGCCTCTTTTTCCCCTCTCCCTAAGAGTTTCTGCTTACTTGGCTTCTTCTTCCAATAAGGCTTTCATGGATAGACGAATGCGACCATTGCGATCTACGTCGAGTACTTTGACGCGGACTTCCTGACCTTCTTTCAGCTCATCTGCTACTTTGTCAACGCGGTGGTTAGCAATCTGAGAGATGTGAACCAGACCATCTGTACCGCCAACTACGCGAACAAATGCTCCAAAATCCATCAATTTAACCACTTTACCTTCATAGATAGCGCCGACTTCTACTTCAGCAACGATATCTTCGATCATCTTCTTGGCAGCTTCACTAGCATCACCGGTTACAGCAAAGATGGTGATGGTGCCATCATCAGCAATATCAACCTTGGCACCTGTTTCTTCAACGATACCACGAATGACTTTACCACCTGCACCAATCACTTCACGAATCTTGTCTGATTTGATCTTCATGGTAAACATGCGAGGTGCATGATCAGCAATACTGTCACGCGGTTTGTCCATGCATTTAGCCATTTCATCCAGAATATGAATGCGGCCAGCATGTGCCTGTGCCAATGCTTCTTTCATGATATCGCGCGTCAGGCCACCGATTTTGATGTCCAGCTGCAAGGTAGTTACACCGTCACGCGTACCCGCTACTTTGAAGTCCATATCGCCCAAGTGATCTTCATCACCCAGGATGTCGGTCAATACTGCATAACCGTCATTTTCAAGAATCAGACCCATTGCAACGCCGGCAACAGCTGCTTTAGTTGGTACACCAGCATCCATCAACGCTAAAGACGTACCGCAAACAGAGGCCATTGAAGATGAACCATTGGATTCAGTGATTTCTGATACAGAGCGAATGGCGTAACCGAACTCTTCCATGGATGGAAGAATGGCTTCAACACCACGGCGAGCCAAACGGCCGTGGCCGATTTCACGACGACCCGGAGGGCCGAAGCGACGTGCTTCACCAACAGAGTATGGAGGGAAGTTGTAGTGCAGCATGAAACGCTGTTTAGCTACGCCTTCAAGCGATTCAGTGGTCTGCATGTCAGATTCAGTACCCAGCGTAATGGTAACCAAAGCCTGTGTTTCACCACGTGTGAATAGTGCAGAACCATGTGTGCGAGGTAGAACGCCGGTCTGGCAATCAATGGCACGAACCTGATCCGTTGAACGGCCATCAATACGTGGGTTACCGTCAATGATAGAGCGACGAACGACATCTTTTTCCAGGCCTTTTACAGCAGATGACACGTCATTCGAACTGAACTCACCTGGCGCTTCTTCAGTACCAGCCAGTGTTGCCTGTGCAGCAGCGCGGAACGCTTCGATTTTACCTGCACGTGCTGATTTATCTACAATGGCATACGCTTCACGAACATCAGCTTCGAATGCTGCTTTAACAGCGTTCTTAACATCATCGTTACCAGCTAATTCAACTACCAGCTTCTCTTTACCAGCGAGTTTGACCAGCTCTTCGATGGCATCAAGTACAGGCTGATAGCCTTCCTGACCAAAGATGATGGCATCAATCATTTGCTCTTCGGACAGTTCTTTTGCTTCGGATTCGATCATCAGCACAGCATCACGTGTACCAGCAACGATCAGATCCAGCTCAGATGCTGCAACCTGTTCATAGGTAGGGTTAAGTACAAATTCACCATCAATCAACGCAACGCGAGAGGCTGCAATAGGTTCGGCGAATGGTACGTCAGAAATAGCCAGAGCAGCAGACACACCGTTGATAGCAATGATGTCCGGGTTGGTGGACTCATCAGCGGAGATAACTGTAGCGATAACCTGTGTTTCGTGGAAATAGCCTTTAGGGAATAGCGGGCGAATCGGACGATCAATGAGACGGGATGTTAGAGTCTCTTTTTCTGAAGGGCGTCCTTCACGCTTGAGGAAACCACCTAAGAAGCGGCCTGCAGCGTATGTTTTTTCCTGATAGTGAACAGTTAACGGCATGAAATCCACGCCCTGCAATGGCTGCTTGGCAGCGGTTGCAGCAACATGAACAACTACGTCGCCAACCTGAGCCAGAATAGAACCACCGGCTTGACGCGCTACGCGTCCTGTTTCAAATGAGATAGTGCGGCCAGCGACTTCGGCCTGCGTTTTTGATACATTAAACATAGTAGATTCCTTTTATTGCACATGCCTTTGGCGTGGTTGTAAAGCGATCAAAAGAAAAAAGGCGGCCCTTTTCAGGGCCGCCAGAAACTGCTTAGCTATTTAGCGACGAAGTCCCAAGCTATCAATCAGCGTGCGATAACGGCCAAAATTCTTATTTTTCAAATAGGTGAGTAGATTGCGACGTTGGCCCACCATTTTCAGTAGCCCACGACGAGAGTGGTGATCTTTATGGTGATCCTTAAAGTGACCAGCGAGCTGATTAATACGCTCAGTTAGCAGAGCAACCTGCACTTCCGGGGAACCTGTGTCGCCTTCAGTGAGACGAAATTTTTCAATGATTGTGTTTTTTTCTTCCAGCGCCAAAGACATGAACGTCGTTACCTCTTATTATATCTTTCCTGTTTTATAGGGCGGCGAACCATAGCGATAGGTTAAGCGGCATGCAAATACTAATTATCGCCTTACTGCTTCAACGTTATTGAATTGCGTCGATGAATGTATGATTTCTAACGATTTTCAGTCTGCAGTGGAGCCCTTGTATGGTCGAATAATAGTGCTATATCATGCCATTATGCAAATAAATAAAACAAAAAAACTACGCTAGGGGAAGGTGTCAGATCAAGATATTCCATATTAATAATAGCGTGTTGTTGGTTTAATATTCACTAACGTCTTTGCATGGCATGGATTGTGCTATCCCTAAACCCATGGAAAGACGAATGCCAATAAAAGATAAACGCCAGAAACCAGAGTTGGAGACAATCATGCTTATTGATGATGATCCGGTCTCGCTTCTTGTGATGGCTGAGTCATTACAAGAGGTCGGGTTTGCGGTTATCGAGTCAAATGATGGGCATAAGGGGTTGACCTTATTTGCAGAGCAACATCCAGCACTGATTTTAGTTGATCTGCAAATGCCGGGTATGGATGGATATACCTTTTGTAAAAGCGTGCGTTCTACTCCCTTGGGACGGGATATTCCGATTGTAGTGGTGACCGGTGTGGATGATGTTGAATCTATTGAACGCGCCTATGATTGTGGTGCAACAGATTTTATCATTAAACCTATCCGGTGGAGTATTTTCAGACATCGCATTCAATATATTTTGCGCTCCAGTAACGCGATGCAATCGGTACAACGAAGTTCAAACTTATTAGCTGAAGCTCAGCGTGTGGCCAAACTAGGTAATTGGACCTGGGACCTGAATGAACAGAAGTTGTTTGTTTCTGAAGAAAGCTACCGTATCTTTGGTGTGCCTAAAGTTGATCCCGGGGTGTTCCATAAGCTGTTGATGAGTTCGGTGCATAAAGATGATAAGAAAGGTTTTGATATTGCGGTTCAGAAAGCCAGTGATGGTGAAGCCTCGGATTATGCATTCCTGGCCTGTTTACCTAATGGAGAGTCAAAAAACATATTAATGCATCTGGATGGTAGTGCTGAACACCTGAAATCGGGGCATCGTATTTTTGGCACCATTCAAGATATTACTGAGCGGCGCAAGGCTGAAGAGTCTGTCAGGCAATTGGCGTATTATGATTCCATTACCGGTTTGCCAAATCGAGATCTGTTTAAAGAGCATTTAAGTATGGCTCTGCATCAAGCCGAACGAAGCAAAGAAAAGATTGCCGTGATGTTTCTCGATCTGGATAACTTTAAACGCGTAAACGATAGTCTTGGTCATGAAGCTGGGGATGTCTTGCTCAAGGCTGTCTCTGAGAGATTGCATGAGAGTCTGCGTTCTTCTGATCTGGCAGCCAGAGATGTAGCTGATATGAACTCTTCATTAGCCCGTTTGGGTGGTGATGAGTTTACTGTGATGTTGAGTGGCTTACACGGCATTGAGCATGTAGAAATGATAGCACAACGTATTCTTGAACGCATCGCTGAACCGATGATGTTATCTGGCAATAGAGTGTGTGTGAGTTCGAGTATCGGCATCGCCATTTACCCCGAAGATGGTGAAGATCTGGATACCCTGTTGAGAAATGCTGATGCGGCCATGTATGAGGTGAAGTCTCAAGGGCGCAATGGTGTGTTCTTTTATGATAATGCGTTGCGCCAGCAGAGTCATGACAGGCTGGAGCTGGAAAGCGAATTACATACGGCGATTGAACAGGATCAGTTGACACTCTTTTATCAGCCCAAGGTCGATGCAGAAACATGCCAGGTGTTGGGTTTTGAGGCGTTAATCCGTTGGATACATCCTGAGCGTGGTATGGTCTCACCGATTGATTTTATTCCAGTGGCTGAAGAGTCAGGTTTAATTCTTCCTATGGGGGCATGGGTGATTAAAACGGCCTGCCGTCAATATCAGGCATGGAGAAAAGTTACAGATACCGAATTTAGTGTATCAGTGAATCTATCGGCGCATCAATTTGCCGATGAACATTTAATGACGACGATTCGGGATATTTTGATAGAAACTGAGATGCCAGCTCAGTTTCTGGAATTTGAGATTACTGAAACGGTGTTGATGCAGGATGCAGATGCGGCGATGAAAATTTTGGATCAGATGAAAGTAATGGGCTTGAGGGTATCCATAGATGATTTTGGCACGGGTTACTCCAGTATTAGTTATCTCAAATATTTTCCAGCGGATGTCCTGAAAATTGACCGGGAATTTGTCAAAGACCTGCCCCATGATGAGCAGGATGCCACCATTACCAATGCGATTATTTTATTGGGCAAAGCGTTAAATATGGGGATAGTAGCTGAAGGTGTGGAGACAGAATCACAATTACAGTGGATGCGAGACAAAGGCTGTGATCAAATTCAGGGTTATCTGTTCAGTCCACCAGTGCCTCCAGAAAGAGCTGAAAAGATGCTGATAGATCCTTTTTCTCTAAGGCACGACTAATGCATCAACTGCTTTGTATAAGTGAGGCCGCATGAATATTCTTGATACTGAGGTGCTCCAGCTGTTGCCAGGTGATGCGCAGATGCTGCAAAAAATATTGAATGTGTTTTTAAAAAGCTCGGAAAAATTAATGGTGATGATGGAAGAGGGCGTTGAAAACAGTAATATGGATCAAATAGCACATGCTGCGCATACGCTGAAATCCAGCAGTGCTATGGTTGGCGCGATGGATTTATCCGAGCTTTGCCAACAGATTGAAGCTGCCATGCATGATGATGAATGCAGTAGGATTTCGGTGATGGTGCAACAGTCTCGCCATGCCAGACAACTGGTTGAGAGTGAGTGCCATAGCCTTTATCTGAAATAATGATGAAATATGCTCGCTGTTGAGATTATTGTTTTTGACGCAGGCTTATAAACCTTTGTAAATAGCACGAACGCCTTCCGGCTCACATACCAGCAGGGTATCGCATCCTGCCTGTAAGGCCTGTTGAGCAGCCGACTTTACATCTTCGCCAACACCTTTCATGCACAGGTCATCAGACCAGATCCGGCCAAAAAAGTTAATGCGATCACGCAGTACGTGACGTACCCAGAATGGTGAAAGCGTTGCGACCTCTTTGACGGTGTCGTTATAAATCACATGTGCGGTCATGATATGCTTCAATCCTTCCGGGATCAGGCGTGAAAATGATTCTGCTTCACTCAGGATGGTCGCCAGTGGTGCATCGACTTCAGGCACTGCCACATGCGAGTCTGCATTGGCACGCCCATGGCCAGGAAAATGTTTACCAACAGCTTCAATGCCTGCATCTTGCAAGCCGCGCATGCAAGCTGTGGCCAGTGCTGTTACTTGCTCGACATGATCACCAAACGCACGTTGTCCGATGATGCCATGTCCATCAGGGTGAAAGAGATCCAATACTGGCGCACAGTTATGTGTAAATCCCAACTCTTTCAACGCTTCACCAACAGCAAAACTGTCCTGATATGCAGCCTGAATGGCAGTGCCTGCATTGCGCTCATACATCACACCGTACTCTGCTGCATGGCGACGACCATGGAATGGAGCCCATGGCATACGGTTGACGCGCCCGCCTTCTTCATCAATAGCAGCCCAGGTCTGCTCTCCTGTGTATGCACGCACCTCAGCCAATAACGCTTTGACCTGCTCAGGGCTCTCAATATTGCGCGCAAACAGGATCACGCCCAAGGGTGGGGTTTCTTTGAGCCAGACTTTCTCTTGCTCAGCCAGCGCTGTCCCCAGTAAACCGATAATCAGATGTTCATTCATTTGATCTCCATACGTACATCCAGTTTATCGCGTAGTGCATCACCCAAAAGATTTACCGCCATCACCAGTGAAAAGAGGATCAGACCAGGCCAGATGACCAGTGCCGGTGAGACCAGCATTAAACGCGTGCCTTCACGAATCATGGTGCCCAGTGATGCATCCGGTGGTTGCACACCCACACCGAGAAATGACAGCCCGGCTTCACCGATAATTACGGCAGCCAACCCGAAACTGGCTTCAATCAACAATGGGGCGGCGATGTTGGGCAGCAGGTGACGCACGGCAATATAGGGAGCGGTGGAGCCATTGGCGATGGCGGCCTCTACAAAGGGCACCGATTTAAAGGATAAGACCTGCACCCTGGCTAAACGGGCAAAACCCACCCAGCCGACGGCAACCAGTGCCAGAACCAGATTTTCAATGCCGGGGCCGAGCATGGCAGCCATCGCAATAGCCAGCAGGATGCCGGGAAAGGAGAGTACAATATCGGCGAAGCGCATGAGCAGTGCATCCAGCCAGCCGCCTACCCAACCGGCCAGCATGCCGATGCTGATACCAATGATGCCACCAAGAAATACGACGGTGATACCAACCATGAGTGAGAGTTGCAGCCCCTCGGAAAGTCTTGCGAGCAGGTCACGGCCAAGCGCATCGGTTCCTAGCAGGTGGGATCCGCTCATGTGTGCGAGTACAGCATGAAGGTCAATGGCATGACCATCCAGCCCATAAACGGCTGAAAGCAATAATACCAGCAATGGGAAAGAGAGGCATATGCCTGCAAGGCGTATAGCAGATTTAGACAAAATCCCTCCCCCCAACCATGACTGGCATGGGGTTAAGCAAATGCGGCATGGGCGCTTTATTTGCGCACCTGCTAACCGACATTACGTTGCCTCGGATCAAGCCATAAGCCAAGCAGGTCGGCAGCCAGATTAGCCAATACATAAAATGAGGCGATAATGAGTACACAGCCCTGCACGAGTGGATAATCACGGCGTTGAATGGCTTCGATGGTTAACAGCCCTAGTCCGGGCCAGTCAAATACGGTTTCCGTGATGACAGCTCCGCCCAGTACGGCCCCTAATTGCAGTGCAAACATGGTGACTACGGGCACAGCTGCCAGTCTTGCAGCATGCCGCCACCAGATACGTTGTTCAGAAACACCGAAGGCACGAGCAGTGCGTGTGGCATCCATGCTCATTGCTTCCAGCCAGGATGAGCGTGCCATGCGTGATAAAATTGCCGCTAAGGCAGTGCCAAGGGTAATGGCCGGTAGAATCATGGAGCCGGGTTGATCCATACCGGATACAGGTAACCAGCCGAGTCCTACAGAAAACAGCAGCATCAACATTGGTCCCAACCAAAAATTGGGAATGGATACACCGACCAGAGAAAAACCCATGGCCATCACATCCTGTGATTTGCCAGCATGCTTGGCCGCCCAGTAACCCAGTGGCAGCGCTAGTACAATGGCAAGCAGCAGACTTACCAAAGCCAGTTGGGTGGTGGCGGGTACGCGCTCAAGGATGCGTTCCAGCACGGGTCTGTGATCAACAAGACTGCTGCCCCAGTCGCCGGAGATTAAACCGGACAAGTAGTTACCGTATTGCATGAGAATGGGTTGATCCAGATGTAGTGCGATGCGTAGTGCTTCACGATCTGCCGGCATGGCCGTTTCTCCAAGCAGGGCATCCACCGGATCGCCGGGTACCATATGCAGTAAAAAAAACACCATTGTGGCCACGCCGAGCAGCGTCGGTATGGCCTGCAATGTGCGTGTAAATACAATCTGCCCAAACATGCGGGCAGCCTAGCCGCGAAGAAGGTTGGAAAGAAGTACTCTGAATCGAGAGCAGATATTTATAACGAGGAGAGTGCCGCCATCTGTTGATCTGTCCAGAGCATCGATTCAGTCTGCAGGCGTATCAGTTCGGCATATTTGATGCGCTTGCCATTTTCACTGAATGCCTTGATCACATCCCAATCCCCCGTTTCCAGGGCTCTGGCTACAGCAAGTTTTTCACCCATTGTTGAATTGGCATCAATCAATCCATCATAAACGTGTTCAGCCAGAGATACTTTAACGAGTGACTCCTGCATGGAGCAGTCCAGCAGGGCATCAAGAATAGAGAACAGACCGGTAAGGAAATCATCCTCGATAGCCTTGTCCCCCATCTCTCTTGCCAGCATTTCAAGAAAGCGGGCACGCCACAGAGCCTGCCTGATTAACTCTTTCGGTTTATTTTCAGCCAGTGATGTCATGGTAAGCAGCGTCAGCCAGCGGCGAATATTATTCAGCCCCAGCAGACTCAACGCCTGTTCAATCGACTGCACCTCACGCCTGAGCGCAAAAGCCGCAGAATTGATATATTTTAACAATCGATAAGAGAGCGTTACATCCTGTTTTACCACATCAAACATCTCATCAATCGAGGTGGCTGTCATAGCCTGCTGCATTGCGCGCAATACCGACATCCGTGATTCCGGTGGCTTAGTGCCACTTACAGTATCGGGTTTGCAGTAGAAATAACCCTGATACAGATCAAAACCCAGAGCTTTGGCTTTTTCAGCTTCTTCATATGAATCAATTTTTTCGGCCAGAAACTTCACATTCTTATGTCTGAATGCCCTGATGATGTTGGCCGGGTCTTCCTCAGCCTCAATCCAGTCCACCTTGATAATATCAATCAGATCAACGAATGGCTGGGCATGTTCAACGCTAATTACATCATCGAGAGCCAGTGTGTAACCCGCATCTTTTAGATTTCTGCAAGCCGCCAATACTGCGGGGCCGGGATTGACATGTTCAAGTACTTCCAGAACTACTTGCTGTTGTGGCAATGCTTGAGAAAGCCCAGTTTCATGCAATAAAAATGACTCATCTATATTGAAGAATACGGGCAATGCACCGGCTATATTTTCCAGTCCGATATCCATAACAGCGTTGACCATCACTTGCGAGGTCATTTCAGCACCAGACCCCTGAGCCCCGCCCCGAAAGAGCATCTCGTATGCAATCACGTTATAATCACGATCAAAAATAGGTTGGCGACCAATCAAAATTTCATTTGACATGCGGGATCTCCCAAGGAAAACAATATGCATAGGTAAGCAATTATTATGCCATCAAACAGCTCTTGCCATGCGCGAGTTGCATCGACATGATTTCGCGTATGCAGACACAACATTTTGATGCGGAAGAAATTGCGAAGTTCGAAGCCATGGCTGAGGAATGGTGGGATCCCACCGGCAAATTTAAACCCCTACACCGCATCAATCCACTCAGGCTTGATTATATCGCACGTCAGCTGGACATGAAGCAGGCGAAAGTTCTCGATGTGGGCTGTGGTGGAGGTCTGTTGGCTGAAGGCATGGCGGTACGTGGTGCAAGCGTGACTGGTATTGATCGCTCTCCTAAGGCATTAAATATAGCGCGTCTGCATGCCGAGCAATCCGATGTAGAAGTTGAATATATTGAGAATGATGCTGAACTTTGGGCTGAATCACATGCTGAATATTATGATGCGGTAACGTGTCTGGAAGTGCTTGAACATGTGCCGGATGTGCCGCGTACGGTGGCAGCCTGTGCCTCCATGATTAAACCCGGTGGCCATTTCTTTTTTGCCACATTAAATCGTAATCCTGTCTCTTATGTAAAAGCCATTTTGGGAGCGGAATATGTGCTCGGCTGGTTGCCCAAAGGGACCCATGAATATGCTAAATTCATCAAACCATCGGAAATGAACAGTGCACTGCGCGCAGCTGATCTGGAGATCAAGGATTTGCGCGGTATGAGTTACGCCATGCTTAGTGATCATTTTTCACTTTCAGATGATTTATCGGTCAATTATCTGGGCTTTGCAATCAAACCAGCTTAACGATTGACCCAGGGAAGAAACTCCTATTTAGAAGGCTTACCAATAGCAGTGCTAATGTAATCGGGTTTGCTTGTATGGCGGTTTGTGATCAAAGCGCATCAGCTGATCAGATGTTGCCCATTGGCAGGAAAATATTGTGAGTTATAATGCCGATATGCGACTTATCATGCTGGATACAGAAACTACCGGGTTATCACCGCTAAAGGGTGACCGCATGGTTGAAATTGGTGCTATTGAAGTACTTAACCGAAAAGTGCTATCCGGTGATAAACATGTGTTTCATCACTATATTAATCCCGAACGGGATATCCCCATGGAAGTCGTCCGTATTCACGGTATTGATAATAAAAAAGTCAAAAATGCACCTACTTTTAAAGAGATTGCGCAGCAGTTTCTGGATTTTATCGAGGGGGCAACGCTGGTTATTCATAATGCCTCATTCGATTTGGGTTTCATCATGAATGAGCTGCGTTTGCACGGCTTGCCTAATATCCAGGGTATCCCGGTCATTGATACACTGGCGTTTGCGCGTAAGAAACATCCTAACCAGAGAAATAATTTGGATGTGCTTTGTGACCGATACAATGTAGAGCGTGGTCACCGTGAACTGCATGGCGCGTTACTTGATTCGGAGTTGTTGGCCGAAGTATATCTGGGTATGACTGGTGGTCGTCAGTTTTCACTGGGTATGGATATTCCCAGTCTGCCGGCATCAAGCTTTGTTCAGTTGCCCGAGCAGTCACGCGGTCGTGATGAACAGGCGGAGACGGCCAGTATGATGCAACGAAAGCCGCTAACGATTGAAGATCACGAACATCAAGCGCACATTTCTATGATGCAGCGCATTCATAAAGAGAGTGGCGGCAAGTCTATCTGGCATCATCCTGAGCTAGTGTGACTGGCTCTGTCTGATCAATGATGGGACGGTTTTTGCGAATCATGGATTGAATCGTTTTGACGTATGCCATGCCACGTTCGGAGTAATTTTTTAGTCCATTCGCTAACAGTTCTGCCTGAATAGGCTGTTGCTGTTTTTGCAGTTTACTGCGAATTGTCCTCAAGTTTGCATAGGCACTGGATGAGTTGATGTTTTTCATGTAGGCGCGCACAGATTTGGTCTTGTTTTTAAAGTATCTGACTTCATGTGCAGCGCCTTTAGCACGCTGTTTGGGCACTATGCCGCAGCCTTTTTGAAAACACCATTGGCCAAAATAATTATTACCTTCACGGGCAAAACGGGATGTGCCCCAGGCGGATTCATTGGCTGCCTGTACCAGAGCTAGCTCAACGGGAATGATATTGACGCGGTTGAACAGGTTATTCCAGAATGTTTGATCCGGAGTGGTAGGCATGGTGATGCCATATATTGAGGATAATGTTGCTAAGATCGCGCTATCTTCTTTACTCAGTACTTTTTTATGCTTTAGTTGCATGATCTGTTGACGTTGTTGTGAAATTTTATTGTTTTCAGCTACGATAATGGGTTTCATCAGTGCAAAGAAATTACTCTTTTTCTGGTGCACAGGACGTTTTACGATTGCTTTTTTTACAACAGGCGCAGGGATGGTGGTTTCAACGGCTTTAGGCTGTTCGACAGAAGCAGGCTTTGTATGCGTAGAGCAGGCAGACATGACGACTGCCGCAGTCAGCCAGATCAGGGCGGTGATAAGAGCTTTAATGACTCTTGGAGAGTGGAATGAAATCTTTCGCATCGGCGGAGTATGAATGCATGCACGATTTTCTCTGTGATGCATGTCACATCGTTATTTTCTGCATAGATTGCTTGTTAGCTTTTGCTATGGAATGCATCTATCACAGCGCTTGAAAGAGAACTAACGGACAAGTTCTATATTTGTCTATACGCTGCCGGACATGACAGCAGAGACTTCTTCAACGGTGCCTTCCAAACAAACGGCCTCATTTTATGACCTTGGGCCAGAGCAGGTATTGCAGGCTATCGAAAGTGTTGGTTTTCTATGTGACGGGTATCAACTGGGGCTTAATTCGTATGAAAATAGGGTGTATCAGATTGGCATAGAAGATGGGGAGTCTATCGTTGCTAAGTTTTATCGGCCCAATCGTTGGCGGAATGATGCTATTATTGAAGAGCATGATTTCACGCTAGAACTGGAATCTTTGGATATTCCGGTTGTGCCACCACTGTTGGTTGATGATAAGAGCCTGCACCACTATAAAGGCCATCGCTTTTCGCTTTACCCTCTGCAGGCTGGTCGGGCACCAAATCTCGAAAACAAAACACATTTGGAGCAGCTTGGACGTTATTTTGCACGCATTCATGCTTTAGGGGCGGTTTCGGACTTTGAACATCGCCCTGCCTTGGATGTGCATACGTTTGGTGATGATGCCTATGAGTTTCTTATGGAGCATGCATTCATACCGAAGGAGTTGGAAGCGGCCTATGAAAAGGTGATAGAAGATGTGCTGGAGGCCGTTGAGCAGGCATTTGAAAATATTGAGCCCCAATATATCCGGCTGCATGGTGATGGCCATCCGGGCAATATTTTGTGGAAACACGGTTCTCCATATATTGTTGATTTTGATGACGCTCGTATGGGGCCGGCAGTACAGGATTTATGGATGTTTCTCTCCGGTGATCGTGCGCAAATGAGTAGTTCACTGGATACGATCTTGAGCGCCTATAGTGAGTTTCATGATTTTGATTGCCGCGAGCTCTCCCTGATTGAGCCTTTGAGAACACTGCGAATCATTCATCATTCATCATGGTTGGCTAAACGTTGGGATGATCCGGCTTTTCAACGTGCATTTCCCTGGTTTAATACACAGAATTTTTGGCAGGATCATGTCTTGTCGCTTAAAGAGCAGGCGGCTGCCATGCAGGAGCCGCCACTACAATGGATCAAGTAAGTTATGAGAGAGGAATAAATGAGCGCTGAAATGAAAGCCAGATCAGAATCAAAACGCAGTGATAAGATGGCGCTGTGGATGTTATTCCTTGTAGGTATTATTACAGGTGCTGTTTTTTTATGGACAAGCTCTCAGTACCAGCAGAGCAGTGGGGCAGTGACCACCCATGTTGATGATCAAGGTCATTTGCATGTATTGGGTGTCACGCTAGGTGTTAGTAGTTTGACTCAGACGGAAGGTATTCTGCAGAGTAAAAGTGATGTGGCCCTCTATATCTATCCTGAGGGGCATGCCAAGGCAGGGCTGAAGTTAGAAGCTTTTTTTCCGGCTATTGCAGATCATACCAAAGTGGTGGTGTTGCTGGATGTGGAAGATAGTGAGCTACAAGCGATTGCTATGCGTGGCACGGTACCGCGCCTCTACCCCAATCAAGTAGCACGCATGAATCTGGCTCCTGATGATGTTACCAGTGCGCATGATGCCATTGTGAAAGAGCTGACACTGATTCCAAATCTGAACGTGACAGCAGAAAACCTGAAAGCTCGTTTTGGAGAACCGGATCGAATAGTTTCTATTGGAGAGGGGCAGGATCAGTATGAATATGATGTGATTGGGCTGAAAGCTGTGATTAGCAAGGAAGAACCACCTGAGTTGCACTTCTCTAATCTAAAGATGTAACCATGCGAATAAAATAATTGCTGAGCTATGTCTTGTTTAATAGCGAATAGTCATTGGCTGGTCGCATCCAGTAATTCGATTCATAAAGAGTCTAAGTGATCAAATAATCATCATTTAATGATGCATCATCATGCCGCTGCGTGAGATAGTGATGATGCCTATGATGATAAGTATGGCTGCGGCGATGCGCATGGCGTTGTTGCGCAGGGATGGGCTCATTTTGTGTAGTGCCGATGGGATGAACATCATGGCCGGGATGGTGCCTATACCAAACACATACATCATTAAGGTCGCTTTGTACGGATTACCTGAAGCTAAGGTCAGCGACAGAGCTGCATAGACGAGGCCACAGGGTAGCAGGCCATTGGCCAAACCAAGTGCATACCAGCTTTTGGCGCGCGCCTGAGATGAGGCGCGCTGAGCCAGTTGAGCCAAACCAGTTTTTCTACTTGCCCAAGTGCTGAAGCGACGTAACGGATCCGGTAACCAGCCAGCCAGATTCAGGGCGAAAATAATCATTAAGCTGCCTGCTAATATGGCTAAGGCACGTTGCAGCAAGTCGCCGCCAAATGCGCTTAGAGCAAGACCACTGAATCCAACCAACAGACCGAGCAGACTATATGTGCTTATGCGGCCGCATTGGTAGATGAATAATCCATTCCACCATGTCTTGCTTTGACTCATGCTTACGGCTGTGATCAGTCCACCGCACATGCCAATGCAATGCAGGCTACCCATAAAACCGAGAGAGAGCATCAGCAGCAGCGCCGATGGCAGTGTGTCAGTCATGCTTGAAGTTGTCTGGTTTGTCGGTTGTTGTTGAGCTTGTGTTGTTTTGTGTTTGATTGATGTCATCGTCATCCAGAATGCGATGGGCAGGGCCTTCCATGTCATCATACTGGCCGTTTTTTACAGCCCAGAAGAATACCAACACACTGACCAAGCCAAGCAGAATCATGCCAGGAATTAAACCATAAATAACACTCATGATTCCTCCGTTTGCAGTGATCGTAATCATCATCGATGTGGGCGGCAATAAGTATTAGAAATGATTGACAGGCTTAACGTACACTTTTAAAATGCATTCCTAATGTATGTTAAGGAGATTGTTATGAAAAAAACTGTAATTGCGATTGGTGCTGCAGCAATATTGTTAAGTGGGATGGCTGTTGGAGAAGCGTTAGCTGGGCCTGAAAGTAAGTGTAAGAATTGCCATACCTTTGATCAAGGTGGCAAACATAAGACTGGTCCAAACCTGTTTGGCATTATGGGTAGTAAGGCAGGTAGCACAGATTTTGGAAAATACAGTAAGTCATTGAAAGCAGGTGACTGGGTCTGGGATGATGAGAACATGAAGGCCTGGGTGTGTAAATCTAAAGATGCGATCAAGAAGTTGTCTGGTGATGACCATGCTAAAACTAAAATGGGTAACCAGAAGAAGTGTGATGCCAAAGCAGATGCGGTAGTTGCATTTTTACATACGCTTAAATAAATCAACAGCAAGATAGCTCCGGCGTCATTCCCCCTCCCTTTATGACGTCGGGGCTTTTTTTGTCCAATTTCAACACAGTTGGGACCAAAAAAGATTACATTCAAAGGCTTGGCCACAAATGCATCAGGTGAATTGCCATGCAAAAGAATATCCCCTAGGGGACGAAGTAAAAGAGAGGCGTAAACCAATATGCGACTTTATCTTTACTCTTCGAGTCTAAAAGTATTGTACAAGGTTTGATCGGTAAGAGACTAAGATGTAATCAATCAGGTCTTTTATTGCGCATATGCCGTCTGATAAGGATGGCATTTCCAATGACCACCAGAGAACTCAGTGGCATGGCGATCGCAGCGAATAGTGGTGTTACCCATGCCGCCATTGCAGCAGGGACCAGCATGATATTATAAGCTAATGATAGGGTTAGATTCTGATGGATGGTGGTGATGGTGCGGTCACCCAGATCAAGTGCCCAGGCGATGCGACTCAAATCACTGCTCATCAATACGATATCGGAACATTCCATCGACACATCTGTGCCACTGCCCATGGCGATACTGATATCGGCCTGCGTTAATGCGGGTGCATCATTGATGCCATCTCCGACCATTAATATATGTTGACCACTCTTTTGCAGGGTTTGGACATGATTAGCTTTATCTTCAGGCAATACGCCTGCAATCACGTGAATGGGAGCATTTGCATGCGTTGATAAGCGTTGTTGCAAGTGGTTGGCAGCAGCTTTTGAATCACCGCTTAACAGGGTTATGCCAAGACCGTGTTGGCTCAAATTAGTGATAAGATCAAAGGCCTCGTCCCGCAGTTGATCTTCGATGCGAAGAATGCCGAGTAGTTTACCATCTACTGCAACCAGCACTGGCACGGCCATACTGGATTCGATGTGATTACATGATGTGGATATGGCTTCAGGTAGATGAATGTCTTGTTGCTGCATTAAGCGCTGGTTACCAATCCATACCTGTTGTCCACCCACCATTCCGCTGACTCCCATGCCTGGCAATAGTTGCGCATGTTGGCAGTCGAGGAAATGTAATCGTTTTGTTTCTACTGTGGCACATACTGCTTTAGAGATAGGGTGGGAATAGCCTCGTTCTACTGCGCCTGCGAGCAGCAGTAAGCGTTCTTTGCTGTTTCCAGTATCATGCTCATCTACAAGCAAAGTATCTGTTACACGCATCTGGCCGGTTGTTAGCGTGCCTGTTTTATCCAATACCACATGGGTGATTTTTGAGAGGCCTTCCAGCGCTCCGCCATTGCGTACAAGTACGCCGTTTCGTGCAGCAAATGCAGTGCTAACGGCAATCGCCATTGGGGTGGCTAAGCCTAGGGCACAGGGGCAGGTGATAATGAGGACGGCTGTTGCAGATAGCAGGGCAGTGTTAAAGTCGAGTGTTGTCCACCAATAGATAAAGGTAAGGGCGGCAAGTAGAAGCGTGCTGCTTACAAACCAGGGTGCAATTCGATCTGCTATGCGCTGAATAGGCGCTTTTGAGCCCTGAGCAGATTCAACCAGATGAATAATACGGGCCAGCACAGTGGCCGATCCGGTTGTTTTCACTTGCATAATGAATGGGTTTTCACCATTGACAGTGCCAGCGAATACAGTGCCATTACGCTGCTTATGCA
>JAUZQJ010000136.1 GCA_030951045.1 Mariprofundus sp. | reverse complement strand
GTTGTCTGGCTCTCTTATATGTTCAATTTCATCATGACCATCGTCAACAGAAAGGTATCACATATCTATGTGGCCAACTGGTTCTTCCTTTGCATGATGATCATGATCACCTATCTACATGTGGTAAATTCACTGGCAATTCCGGTCACGCTGACGCACTCCTACTCTATATATTCCGGTGTGCATGATGCTATGATCCAATGGTGGTGGGGACACAATGCTGTGGGCTTCTTCCTGACAGCTGGTTTCCTAGGTATCATGTATTATTTCATCCCTAAACAAGCAGATATGCCGATTTACTCTTATCGACTATCCGTGCTGCATTTCTGGGCACTGATGTTCGGTTATGTTTGGCTTGGCGCACATCACCTGCAGTACACTGCTCTACCAGACTGGGCAGGCTCACTAGGCGCAGCAGTTTCAATCGCCATGATCATCCCATCATGGGGCGGCGCGGTAAACGGACTGATGACGCTATCTGGCGCATGGAACAAGTTACGTGATGATTATGTCTTACGTTTCATGGTGGTATCACTGGCATTCTATGCCATGTCCACCTTCGAAGGGCCGGTCATGTCATTGAAAACAGTAAACGCACTCTCTCACTATACTGACTGGACAATCGGACACGTACATTCAGGCGCCTTGGGCTGGGTAGCCATGGTATCTATTGGTGCTCTTTATCATCTGGTTCCACGACTATGGAATACCAAAATATTCTCCGTTTCAATGGTCAATACACATTTCTGGGTTCACACCATCGGCACAGTGATTTACATCTGCGCAATGTGGGTATCCGGACTGATGCAAGGTCTGATGTGGCGTGCTACTGATGACTATGGCAACTTGGTATATACGTTTGCAGAAACCGTTGTTGCTATGCACCCCTACTACGTACTGCGCTCTGTCGGCGGACTATTGGTACTACTTGGCGCTCTGATCATGTTGTACAATGTTGTGATGACCATTAAAGGCGCAAATCAATCCAATGCAGATGAATCAAAACCTGCTACAGCACAGGCATAGGGGGAAGTCATGGGACTATTAAGAGTTATCCAAAACTACCTGGACCGCTCCATCGACCCTCAGAAACGGCGCGAAAGAAAGTCGTTGCAGGAGAAAATGGAACAGAACGTTATGGGATTGATTATTATGGTTGCCATTGTGGTATCCATAGGCGGCATAGTAGAAATCGTCCCTCTATACTATCTGGACAGCACCGTTAAAGAGCTGAGCCAGGAAGAGGATAGCATCCGCCCTTACACTGCCCTGGAGCAGGAAGGTCGTGATATTTATGTGCGTGAAGGCTGCTACCTGTGCCATTCACAGATGATTCGTCCGTTCCGAGATGAAAAAGAACGTTATGGCCACTTTTCACTGGCTGCTGAATCAAAATATGATCATCCATTCCAGTGGGGCTCCAAACGCACCGGACCTGATCTGGCTCGTGTTGGTGGTAAATACTCCAATGCATGGCAGGTACAACATCTGCGTGCACCACGCTCACTGGTACCTGAATCTGTAATGCCTAACTATGCATTCTTTGAAGACAACATCATTGATGAAACGCTGACCGAGAAGAAACTACGGGCTCTGGCCATGGTTGGTGTTCCTTACACTGAAGCTGATTTCACAGGCGCCGCTGCAGCGGTACGTGGCAAAACAGAGATGGACGCCATGGTCGCTTTTTTGCAGGTGCTCGGAACCATGGTGAAATTTGAAGAAGGGAAAGACTATCGTGAATAGTCTCATTGAATTTTTCTCTACCGATTGGGATGCCATGACTCACGCTGACTGGACAGGAATGGTTATTGTTCTAGTCCTTACTGCACTGATGATCGGCCTCTACTCATGGGTATTCAAGCCATCTAACCGCGATAATTTTGAACAGTATCGTGATTTTGTAATTCACAATGACAACAACGAAGATATGAAAAGGGAGACTGGTCATGGCCAAACAAAATAAGCCGCAGCAAGTCCCGGATACGGGTTACGAGTGGGATGGTATCCGCGAGCTAACCAATCCACCACCACGCTGGTGGATGATCTCTTTTCATGCCAGTTGGATATTCTGTATCGTCTACTTTGTGCTCTATCCGTCCATTCCATTGGTGACCGATCACACCAAAGGAATCCTGGGCTGGACTCAGGTTAAAGAATTTAAAGAGGCAGTAGCTGAAAACGATGCCATTAAAGCACCTTATTTAAAACAGGTTGCTGAAATGGATGGTCAAGCTCTAATGGCTGATGCCGGCTTGCGTAACTTTGCCGAATCATCGGCCAAAGCCATCTTTGGTGATAGTTGTGCCGGCTGCCATGGCTCCGGTGGAGAAGGTGCACCCGGCCTGTTCCCCAACCTGTCAGACGATGCCTGGTTATATGGTGGTGACTTTGACACTATCGTAGAAAGCATTACAGATGGTCGCCAAGGTTCCATGCCAGCTCATATCGACGAAATTGATGATGCAGGAATCAACAAACTGGCTGATTTTGTGATTGCTGCCTCAGAAGGCAAAGCAACACCTGAAGGGCTGGCGCATTTTAACGAATCCGGCTGTGCTGGTTGTCATGGTGAGAATGCTGCAGGTGGTGCCATCAATGATTTAGGCAGCGGTGCCGCCAATCTTACCGATGCTATCTGGCGTTTTGGCAATTCACGTGAAGATATTTTACGCACCATACGTTATGGCGTAAATGAAGATCCCGATGACGTACCAAACACACGTATAGCGATCATGCCTGCTTTTGATGGAAAACTCAGCCCCGAAGCGATCAAAATGTTAGCCGTCAAAGTACATGAATTTGGTGGCGGTAAATAGGAGAAAGATATGGATGCAGTAGTCATTGGAACATTTCTCGCAGTCGGAGGCACTATCTTGGTAGGTCTTTATGCAGCCTATAAATTTTATGTGCTTATCAACAAGGACGACGATACAGAATAGTTTTTATAGCAACATTGATGGAGGAGGGGAGGTTCATAGAGCCTCCCTTTTTTCGTGCAAGGACAGAATTACCACACTAGTCTTTGCTATATTTATATTACCATATTATAATATTGAGATATTACATCGTGTTACAACATGACGAACAAGGAGTTGTGATGTCGGAACAAGACCAGAAAGAGATAGAAGCGCTCTACACAGATGCCCATCACTGGCATATCAATGCCGGAGATGAAACCATTCATGCCAAACGTATGTCGGGGCGCTTTCGCACATACAAATGGTATGCAGCCAGCCTATGGTTATCCTTTTTTATCCTCCCCTACTTCCGCATCGAAGACCATCAGGCCATTCTATTTGATATCCCACATCGCCAGTTTCATCTCGGCTCTCTCACTATCTGGCCTCAAGATGTATGGATGCTCTCTCTGGTTCTGATTCTGTTGGCAATCACCCTGTTTGCCGTTACTGCAGTTGCCGGACGTGTGTGGTGTGGATACTTCTGTTTCCAAACCATCTGGACCGATGTATTTACATGGCTTGAAGATAAAATTGAAGGCAACCCCATCCAGCGTCGCAAGCTGGAAGCTGCAGCATGGACAGTTCAGAAACTCAGTAAAAAACTAGTCAAACATAGCCTGTGGATACTCATCTCCATACTCACAGGCGTTACGTTTACCGCCTACTTCACAGATGCATATCAATTATGGATTGACCTAGTAACTATTCAAGCTCCCTTGCTTGCATGGGTAACCATAGGTTTCTTTATCTTTTTCACCTATGTATTTGCAGGTTTCATGCGTGAGCAGGTCTGCTTCTGGTTGTGCCCCTACGCGCGTATTCAAAGTGTGATGGTTGATAAGGATACAGAGCTTCCTACTTATGATCTGGCACGTGGCGAACCACGCGGTAAGGTTAAACGAGGAAATGATAATAATCAGAGGGGCGACTGCATCGATTGCCGCCTTTGTGTTGGCGTCTGCCCAACGGGTGTTGATATTCGCGAAGGCATGCAGGAAGGCTGTATCACCTGCGGTATGTGCATCGATGCCTGCGACAGCATCATGGATAAAGTGAACCGCCCGCGTGGTTTAATTCGTTATGCATCACAAAAAGAATTATCCGGCGAAACACTACCACCAGTATTCAAACGCCCACGTGTCATCACCTATAGTTTCATATTACTGTTATCCATTGCCGGCATCATCTACGGACTAACGCATATTCCACCGGTAGAACTATCTGTAGTACATGAGAGGCAGCCACTGTTTACTCAAATGAGTAATGGCAGTATTCAGAACAGGTACACCATCAAAGCCGTGAACAAAACACCGAACAAGCTTACATTTCGACTTCATGTAACAGGCTTAGAAGGCGTAACGATTAAAATGCCGGACGGTGACATTATCACCCTTCAACCTGAAGGCGTTATCCCCTTCCATGTCTTTTTGCGAGCAACACCAGCACAACTCAAAAAGAAAAAAACGAAAATTCATTTTATTCTTGAGACTATGAACACTACGGATAAGATTAAGATCAAGAAAAAGTCTGTCTTTATTGGACCTAAAAAATAACCATCTCATACCAACAAAGAGAGACAACAAGAGGACAACATGCTCAGTGAACGACTAAAAGAAGACCTCAAGAACCCCTGGTTACGCATCATTCTTGCTGTTGTTGGCATTACCGTTACGGTCAATATCATCTTCATCACGTACGCATTCATATCTCCGCCCAATCTTGTCGTTCAGGATTATTATGAACGTGGGAAAAGCTATTTTCATGATGCTAAGCTGCGTGATGATGCAGCCTCATCTGCGTGGCGTTTACAATTGATGCTACCCGAAAAAATTACCACCAACACGCCGGTCACCTGTCGTTTATATGTCATGGATCACGCAGGAACCCCGGTATCTTCAGGTCATGTCATATTGACTGCATACCGCCCGAGCGATGCCAGTCATGATTTTGACATCGAATTATCACTCACCGATACAGGTACTTTCACAGCACCGGTTTCATTCCCAATGCCCGGTCACTGGGATCTGATTGCCCGTATCGATGCTGATGAGCAGCGCTTCGATACCGCACAACGTATTTTTGTCGAAAAACAGTGAACAAACTTCACCGCAACAACACAAGGGCACAAAGGAACTCAATACATTCCAGCTTTTGTATTTCTTTCATCTCGTTACACCTATGCAGTGATAGCTTATCTACTTATAAGAAACTCCATTGCCCATAGACAACGAACAGTGCTTTCATTGTGGTCTGCCAGCCAATGGCTCGGCTGCCTGCAGTGGTACTATCCAGCATACAGACGCCCCGGATGAAGAACACCTTTTTTGCTGCTCTGGTTGTTTAAGTGTATGCCAGGTCATTCATGAGGCTGGTCTGGATAATTTTTATCAACGGCTACAAAAGTATGAGACCAATATAACACCACCTCCTGAAGCACCCGCGGATATAGATCAATATGATCTTACCGAAGTACAAGAGGAATTCACCCATACAATGTCCAGTGGATCACTACAGGCGCGTCTCATGGTTGAGGGTATTCATTGTGCCGCCTGTGTATGGCTGATTGAGAAAGCCCTTGCTGGTATGCCTGGCATCATCAAAGCAGAGGTCAATTTGGTCCATCATCGCTTGTTGCTGCAATGGCGAGCAGACACCGTATCCCTGCCGCAGATCATGACCCGATTGGCTGCGCTCGGTTATACCGCTATACCATTTAACATGGAACACCTTGAAGGCGCAGCACATCAACAGAATCGAGCACTACTATTTCGTTTAGGATTCGCTGGTTTTGGTGCCATGAACATCATGTGGATATCCATTGCGCTATATGCCGGTGCGTTTTCTGGCATCAGCATTGAGTACCGACATTTCTTCCACTGGATTAGCTTCGCAATTGCCACACCAGTATTACTCTATTCAGGTGGTCCTATTCTCAAATCTGCCTGGCGAGGAGTGTGCCAAGGCACGCTGTCCATGGACCTGCCCATTAGCATTGGTGCGCTGGCCACTTTCACATACTCACTCTGGCAAACCATACAAGGCGGCCCCCACGTATATTTTGATACCGTTGTAAGTTTCCTGTTTGTCATTCTGATTGGCCGATACTTGGAAGCTCTGGCACGACAAAACGCTTCTGCCTCCACACTGCGATTGTTGGAGTTACAACCACGCATGGCAACCCGCATCATGGCTGATGGTGGT
>JAUZQJ010000135.1 GCA_030951045.1 Mariprofundus sp. | reverse complement strand
ATGAAAGCTCCATCACGACGCTTACGCTCGTCCATTACGACTACAGAATAAAAAGGGCGCTTTTTGCGTCCACCACGGCTCAAACGAATAATAGTTGCCATTAATATAAAACCTCCGAAAAACAGGCGCGCACTATAAGGGTGGAAGTTGTCAGGGGCAAGGGTCAAACCATAGTTTTTTTAACATGGTCAATTCATCCAAACAATGAGACCATCAATCCAGCTACTTTTGTGATTTCTCATATTATTTCGAGCATTTATTTTATCATGTACAAACGCCTTATTACGCCATCAAACAAAACAGACAGCTCACATAAAACACTTATACACAATAAGCGCATGAAATTTTATAAAGCGCTCAGTTATGATTTAATCAATTCCCTAGGAGTCTGTCGAGCTCAGGGTGACCGTAGCGAGCAGGAGCAGCTGCCGAGTAGATTTCTCATAAGTCCGACAGACTCCTAGGCATTAAAGATTACAATATTGCCATCTCCGGCTTGGTTCTTGGCCTGCGTTAGCGCAACGTCGGCTTCACGCATTACCTTGTCCGAATCACTATCCCCTTCGCCAAGCAGCTTCACACCAATGCTCCCACTAACATTCAACTGTTTCCCATTAATATCAATAGGCTCGTATACGCTCTTGATAAGCTGCTCTGCCAAGGCCATCACATCATTTTGAACTTGCTGGCCCACGCTACTTACACGGTTCACAATTATTACAAACTCATCTCCATTCAGGCGACCTGCAATATCTTCTGATGTTATATGGGAGCGTAGTCGGCGGGCTGTTTCTACCAAGACTGCATCGCCAGCATCATGACCGAACCTTTCATTGACTGATTTAAGCCCGTGTAAATCAAATAATATGATTGCACCATTCACATCACCTTTAGCCGATGCAGCTATACTCTTATCAATGTTCGCATAAACGACATGTCTATTGGATAAATCAGTTAAAACATCTGTTAAAATTAAATTTTCCATTGCTTCAACGGTATTATCCCGGGCCCTTACATATGGTTCAATCACCCAGAGATAGATAAGCGGCGTGGTGATAATGGCCAACAATAAAATATCAAGCACAGCTTCCAAATATGGACTGAGATCAGCACTAAGATAGATAAACCCATCCATGATGGAGAACTCCACCACTGAAATAATTGTAACAATACGCAGAATAACCTGTCTACTGGTCAGAAATTCATTCATGTTGTTGGCACCTTATGGAACATAATTGGAAAAACATTGACTGTTTTAATAAAGAAAACAATACCATTATAGCATATAGTTTTGAACATATCAGATCAAAAAACCATTATTCTGATAATTAGCACATCATCGCCTTCATTCGACGCATTATCTTAATTCGACATCGTTAATCTGAATCCCGTTCAGGTTCAAACTGACCTCATCAACCTTGGCATGTAAACGTGCGACCAAACTAGACGGTTCTTTTTTCTGCCGCCATTCATAAACAGCAACAAAAGCCATCACCTGCTGCACATAACGACGGGTTTCATTGAATGGAATGGCTTCCACCCAAGCTTCAGGAGCATCAAAGGGGACACGCTCAAGCCATGTTGAAACACGGTAAGGCCCGGCATTATAACCAGCCGCAGCCAATGCCAAATTACCAAATCGCTCCTTGATGCCTGCTAGATAGGTAGATCCCAGACGAATATTGGTGGCAGCAGAGAATAATTTCGGTGCGCCTTTACCCATTTTGAGCTTACGCGCTACCTGACGCGCCGTTGCTGGCATCAACTGCATCAGACCTTTAGCTCCAACATAGGATTGTGCATATGCATTAAAGGCTGATTCCTGACGTATAATACTCCAGATAGCAGCCTCACTCAGGCCTGTTGCATGAGCAGCCTGTTTAACCTGCTTGGCATACGTCATTGGGAAGCGCTCAGTTAAAGCATCCATTTCTTTCGCCTTAAATGCCGCCCTAATCACCTGATCTTGCCAGCCCCAACGCGAAGCAAGTACGGTAGCGGCCTTCCATTGCATGGTATCAAAACCACGCAATGCAAAATGCCACTCGCGAATCGCTTTATTCTGACTATATAACGCTAACCATTCCGACGCTCTTTGAATGCCTGGTAATTGTTCGATTTCCGCAACCAACGCATCGGCAACTACAATTTCAGGTGACGCAAGCTTAAACGGCAGTGCAAGCTTCTCTGCACTCAAAAAATTATAATATCCACGCCCTTCTGCCAACATTCGATATTGCTGATCTGCACCTTTAAGATCCCCACTGGCAGCCATCGCCTGTGCTTGCCAATACTTCCAACGATCCTGTTGCCGCTGTTCAATGGGCATCTTCCCAATCACAGCGAGAGTTTGCGGCCAATCCTGAACGATAATGGCCAGCCTTACCTGCCAACCACGTGTATCCTCATTATGGAATGATGATGGCAACGCTGCCAACCATTTAGAAGCTATCTGTTGATGCCGCCGAGCGGCCCTTAATGCCACGGAGCGTTCAAGCGTTGAGAAAAAGTCAGGTGCAATCTGCTTTTGAGAAGATTTCAACCCTTGTAATTCAGACCATGCTTTAGCCGGATCTTGTCTGGATAAACGTTTGATACCATCACTGATGATGGCGGATGCAGGTCCGACAGCCTCCACAGAGGAAAGCGACTCAGGCCATGCTTGCAATGCTTTTTCAGGTTTTTTCTGTATGGACCGCCAATATTTCAACCATTGTCTCTGTTGTTTAGAAAGCGACTGGCTCAGTGCCGCCGTCTTCTGCCAGTGCCCCTTGCTGGCAAAGCTTATAATACGGGACCATCGCTCCATATCATTGGGGTGTCCTTGTTTCACCCACGCTGTGTAAATCGGATTGATAAGCGCCGTGATGGGTTTCCCCTGTTGCCAGCGACTTGAAAATTTTTCCATCACAGTCTGGGCAAATATCACTTTTTGTTGGGATGAGATGTCGGCATATTGCGATGCACGCCACAGCGCCATCATGGCAATTTCCGGAAACTTAGAGGCCAATGCAGGTGATGCTTCAATAAGCCGATGCGCACCCGCCCAATTGCCTTTTTTCGCCATATATTTAAGCCAGTCATTACGCAAGTCGATGCTTTCAGGCACATCTGCATACGCAACAAGCGTATCTGCAACCAGACGCTCATCACCTTTTCTCAACAACTTTCCGGCATACCAAATATCCAGATATGGCGTAAGTGCATAATCACCCAGATTATCTTTCAATGCATGAAAATGTTTGATTTGATCACTGTTCAGAGCACTGCGCGCCTGTTTAAACCAATCACGCTGTTGTTCAATGCTTGCTGCCTGTAGTGCAGGAACCCAAAGCAATAACAGGGCAATAGTGATGAATAAAACTCGCATGAACGACCCCAATTGAGAATCTGATGTCTCTGCATCAAGTGTAGCTGGAAGTTTACCCTTTACCACTGTTCATATGACCGGGATTACAGCTTTAAGTTAAGGAAACGTGACTTCCTGCGCCCGTCAAAAACACTCACCACATGCATGTGGCTCAGCTTCGGTTTCTTTCAGTCATACCAATCACTCCTGTGAATTGAGCTGGATATCAAGATAAAAGCGTGATTCTTACCTTGCTTACAAGTCAGCGCACCTTTAAGCGATTGGCCCATGAAAACAGAATTCGTCAACCACCTTGCCGCCTTTAAAGTGCTCTTCAACTATTCGATCAATAGCTGCTTGATCAAGATGGCAGTACCAAACGCCCTCAGGATACACAACCATGATAGGGCCTTCAGCACAAACCCCCAGACAACCGGCACGATTCACACGCACAGCATTGGGATCACCGACAATCAGTCCCTCTTCAACGACTTTCTTTTTCAAATAATTAAGCAGTGGTAAATTTTCACCACAGCTTTTTCCACAACACATGATGGCATGCGTCTTATAAGGCATCATTATTGGTTTAGGCATCACTAATCTCTCCAACTAATTCGTCTATTTACTACATCACCAATCACTATAATGGATGGCGATTGTGCGCTCACCTGTCCACTGGCCGCCTCCGATAAGGTGGCTATGATGGTGTTTTCATCTGCTGTTGTAGCTGCGTGAATAATGGCCAGTGGCGTCTGATCTGCAAGACCCGTTTCAAGCAAGCAGCGAGCGATGTTCGGTAAATTTCTGGCCCCCATATAAAAAACCAGTACAGGAAATGCTTCAACCAGAGCCTGCCAATCCATCCGGCTCTTTTCACTGGCCTCATGACCAGTCAAAAAAGCCAGCGTGGCATTGACAGAACGGTCCGTAACCGGAATACCCGCCATGGCCGGAGCCGCCACGCCTGATGTAATACCCGGAATAATTCTGAATCGAATGCCTGCAGCAGCAAGCGCATGTATCTCTTCACCACCACGCCCAAACACAAAGGGATCCCCACCTTTCAAACGCACTACCCGCTTACCCTCAGACGCCAGCTCAATCAACCGTTCACAAATATCATTCTGACTTGTTGAGGCTCTACCACCGCGTTTGCCCGCAAGAATTAATTCAGTACCAACAGCAGCCATATTCAGCACATCATCGGAAACCAGCGCATCATAGACAATGGCATCGCAATCACCAATCAGTTTCGCTGCCGCCAGCGTCAATAACGATGCATCGCCAGGGCCAGCACCAACCAGAGCCACTTCTGCCTCCAATAAAGGGTCATCCAGTTTCATGATTTCTCCTCAGAAGCCTTTGCTTTAAAACAGTCTGCGATCAGCTGGGGAAATGCTTCATGTTCACTCAATACAGGCCCCTGACTGATCTCAAGATCGACATCATTCATCATGCTCTGAAGTCTGACAAGGCTGGCACCTTTAAACAGCAGTAGCGGTTGTACGGACATCTGTTTCAACGCTTCGGCCTGCCAATGCTGCAACAGAGACGGGACAGATGGCTCAGAATGCAATGAGGCCAGCGCATGTTTGGAGCAGACGTTCATTTTTTCATACATTGCCGTTGCAAGTTTTTCAAAACCGCTAAACCGATACAATACAAACAGTGCATTGATGCGCCGTGTATCACGGGTGATCAGATCAATCGCCATTTGTGCAATAACATCGCTCTGTTCAGTCAGTGCAGGCAACAACTCGCAATCCACCGAGGCTGCAATCAAAGACGGAATATCTTCGCGCACATGTTTGCCCTCACCCAGAAATAGCGGCAACACACGCGCTCCTTCCGGCAATAGTTGATCATTCAGATAGGCGACTCTTACTTCTTCACCCAGCAGCTCAGATACTTTTGCAGCTAATACCTCCACCTGCTCAGTATGACTCGCATTCGATGATCCATGTGCTAACAGTATATTCATATTTTCCCCCAAAACCTCACGCAAAGGCGCAAAGCACGCAAAGTTATCATTTCATGAACGATAAGCTGATATTTTTTTGCCCTATCATAGCGATTTATTATTCCAGCCTGTTGACCATGCGATGAATACCATCCTTGATCTTCACCTCATTAAAGTTAATCAGCAAGCCAAGATGTTTATCCATCAACCGCAAATATGTTAGTAGTTGTTTGTGATGTACTGGCAACAGATGCTCTACGGACTTCAGCTCGATAATAACTTTGTATTCAACAATTAAATCTGCACGAAACCCTTCATTGAACAATACACCATCATAACGCACAGGCACGACAACCTGCGGTTTACAATGCAAGCCTCGCTTCTTCAATTCATAAGATAGCACCCGCTCATAAACTGACTCCAACAACCCCGGTCCCAAATTAATGTGGATATGGTATGCAGCATCTACTATCTCTTTAGCCAGTTCATTCTCAGTCACCGATAACCTCGCCGCAAAATACCGTGTTCATTTTTTCTTTGCGCACTTTGCGTCTTTGCGCGAGTCGCTCGGTATACAAGCTTGAATCCAAGTGATCTCGTTAAAGTTGACCTGTCTTCAGTCTGATAAATAAGGATTTCGCCTTCATTATTACCATTCATACGTAAAGCTTCTCCGATACCATTGCCAACCTAGCAGCTTGTAAAATCAGATCAAAATTCAATACCCTGCGTGGCTAGAATATCGTTCTGAAAGGCGTGTTTAATCATGGTCATCTCAGTAACTGTATCCGCTACCTCAATCACTTCCGGTGCGGCATTGCGGCCGGTGAGAATCATATGCATCCACTTTGGTTTTTCTTCACGGATAAATGCGGCTATCTCTTCACCCGATATCCAGCCGTAACCGGTGCAGTAGTTGATCTCATCAAAGACCACCATATCAAATTCATGCGAACGTACTTTTTCTTTGCACAGATTCCAGATCTCGCGACTGGTTTTGATATCCTGTTCCGGATTTTTGGTATCCCAGGTAAAACCATCTCCGAGCGCGTGCCATTCGATATTATCGAA
>JAUZQJ010000134.1 GCA_030951045.1 Mariprofundus sp. | reverse complement strand
AGTATCTTATCACGGCATGCCGTAAGTTCAGGCCATATCTGTATCGGTTTTTTCAGAAATTATATTGTCAGTTAAATCACTGCAAATACAACTGACTTGCGAACGCACATGACCGCTTATATTAGCAATCAACAGCATCATGCCACCCAATCTGTCTTTACTCTGTAGTGGTTTAACGGCACATCATCATAGGCTTAAATCGCCACCCTCGAAATTAATGTGAACAGACCCTAGTGTTGTTGCAGTTACAAATAATAATTGATAAGGGAACTCCCATGAAAACGCTGTTTAATCACTTGATTATTACACTTGCAGCCCTGTTTATTACCACATCTTCCGCCATGGCAGCTGAGACGTTACATTTAAAACAGGTGCTTGAGTCCATTCGCGATCATCATCCCGACCTACAGCTCAACCGTATCGATCGCCGCATTGCGATGACCGAAAGCCTGAATGTGGAAGGCATGTTAGACCCGACCGTATCAGCCAACGTCATTGCCAGTGAAGAAAAGGTTCCTGTATCCAGTGATTTTCAAGCCAGTGAAACGCGCCTTGGGCAATTCTCCGGCAACATTGCCAAGCCTCTATCTAACGGCGGCACACTTAGCGCCAACTTCACCTATAATCGTATCGGCAATGCGTATAATTCCCCTTTCGCGGCACAACTTTCACGCTTTAATCCTTCATTTAAGAATCAGATCAATGCCAGTTACCGCCACCCCATTTTTAAAGGTGCGGGTCGCCCTGATTATCAGCAATCCATGCTTGCTGCAGAAGCTGGAGTTGATGCAGCCAGACAACAATCTCTGGTCACCATGCATATCTTAAGCCTGCAAGCTATCAGCGCGTTTTATCAATTGGCTGCTGATGATATCAATATCAACATCGCACAACAGGCCGTCAAACGCTCCAAAAAACTACTGAATTACCAACGTTCACGAGAGCAGTTCGGGCTGATTGAAAAAGCCGACCGCCTTCAGGCCGAAGCGCTGTTAGCTGCACGCAAAACAGGACTGCAAAAAGCCAAAGCACAACGCTATAATGACCAAAGTAGCTTAAACCGTTTAATGCTCCGCCCCTCGGCATTTGAGATCACCATCCATCCTATCACCGCCGGTGATATTCATGCGCCATCGATAGCAGATGCAACCGAGCAGGCCCTGCAATTTCGCCCTGAGCTACAATGGTTAAATGCACAGATGCACGTTGCCGATGCACAGCTCATCATGGCACTGGACAATGATCAGGTGCAGCTGGATGTGATCGCTGAAGTAGGAACGCGAGCACTTGCAGATAGCTTTGGTAAAGGTGTCACGCGCGGCTTTGAAGCCAATGACAAACGCTATTATGCAGCCCTCTCCTTTGAATTGAGTGATGTACTGGGACGGAAACGTGTCAATGCAGCAATTCGCAAAGCGGAACTCAATCGCCAGAGACTAAAGGCCCAGCGCATCCAGGTTGTAGAGCAGATCAATGATGATATTGCATCTGCCAGCAGTGCCATTAGTGCCGGACTGCCCACCCTGGCATACGCCAAAAAGCAGGTCGTTGCAGAGCAGAGAAAATTCAATGCAGAGATGAAACGTTATCGTCAAGGCCGCTCAGATACCGCTACGCTGGTACAATTTGAAGGCGAACTACTAAACGCCTCACTCAATGCAAAGCTACAGGCACTCTCACTGCAACTGGCTGAAAAACAGCTTTACTGGGCCCAGGGTAGACTATTACAAGATCTTGGCCTGAATACGGCACAGCTTCACAATGGGGACAATGCACAATGAAGGCTATCATCGCTTTTTTCGTCAAACGTGGCGTACTGGTTAATTTAATCTCGGTCTTTCTGTTGGCTGCGGGTATCTACGCTGGCACACAGATGCAGCGTGAGGCATTCCCCAGTGTGAACTTTGATTTTGTCGTGGTTGCCGGCAGTTATCCGGGGGCGGCTCCACGCGAAGTTGAACGTTTAATGGTCGCACCTATTGAGCAGGAGTTAAAAGGTATTGATGGCATCAATGCGATGCGTTCCACCGCTTTCTCCGGCACCATGCAGATCGCCATTGAAGTAGATCCGAACTTTAAAGATCGATCACGGCTGGTCTCAGATATTCAGCAAGCGATTAACCGTGCCGATCTGCCGGTTGATCTGCCGGCTGATCCGATTATTTCGGAAATAAAATCGGAGCAGACGCCTGTTATCACCTTCTCTATTTTTGGCGACTTTCAACCCTTAGCGCTTAAACATCTCAGTGATAAAATTGAGGATGATGTACGTGATATTGATGGTGTGGCCAATGTCTTTGTGCAGGGTGACCTCAAAGAAGAGATACGCATAGTGCCTGACCCTGTCAAAATGCGTCAGGGTCGGGTCTCCATCACCGATATCATGGCGCTGGTCAGGGGCTGGAATGTTAATGCTCCCGGTGGACGCCTGAAATCACCGGATGGTCAAAGCATTATCCGCATTACCGGTGAATTCACCTCGGCTGAAGATGCCGGTAATCTGGTTTTGCGTTCCAATGAACATGGTCAGGCTCTGTTTCTCAAAGATGTCGCCGACGTCACCGAAACACTGCAGCGCCCCTACCGCTACGTCGGCGCTCAGGGTGATCCGGCCATCAGCATGATTGTCTCCAAAAAGGGTGATGCTGATATCATCACACTGGTTGATAGCGTACGAAGCTATCTCGACACCATCCCTGCAACCTATGGGGAAGAGGTACATGTCAGCGCGTATAATGATCTCTCTACCGTCACCCGTTTGCGGCTCGGTGTATTGACCAACAACGGCATGATCGGCCTTGCCATGGTGCTACTATTGTTAATGTTGTTCCTACGCCCTGCGGTGGCCCTGACCACAGCCTGGGGACTGCCCATCATCTTCTTCTCTGGCATTGCTGTACTCTATGCTGCCGGCATCACACTCAATCTACTGGTGATGTTTGGCTTTATCATGGTGCTGGGGCTGATGGTCGATGATGCCATCATTATCGGTGAGAATGCCACCTACCATATGGAACGAGGCCTTACGCCCGAACAGGCTGCCATCGAAGGCACCTATGAATTGATAGGCCCGGTTACAGCCACGGTTTTAACCACCATCGTCGCTTTTCTGCCCCTGATGTATATGGATGGGATTATCGGAAAGTTTGTCTATTCCATTCCTGTTGTGGTGATTGTATTGCTGGCATTCTCATGGTTTGAAGCGATATTTATTCTGCCCAACCATATTCGCGATGTCGCCAATGCCAACAAAACAATCAAAGAACGTGCCTTCTTCACATGGATCAACAATGTCTATGCATGGTTTTTACAAAGAGCTGTAAAACTCCGTTATTTAACTATTTTATTGACCGTTATTGGGCTACTGGGTGCGGCAGGTTTGGCCAGCACCATGAAATTTCAGCTCTTCCCCTCCGGCGCTGAATCCACCTTCTATTTGCGTGTAAACATGCCTACCGGCACCACCCTGGAAGAGATGCGCGATAAACTGAAACTACTTGATATCGAAGTACGTAAACGCATCGATCCGGCCGTACTGGAAACCACCACCATGGTGGCTGGTGAAAACAGTGCCGATCAACGTGAAACACTGAAACAAATCGGTGACCGGTTCGGTTTTGAACGGGTAATCCTGATTCCCTTCACTCAACGCGATACCAGTGCATATGATGTGATGGCGACCATCGAGAAAGAGATCCCTGCCCTGTTCCCTGAAATGGATATCAGTTTCGCCATGCAGAAAGGCGGCCCTCCGGTTGGCCGGGCACTACAGGTTGAACTCACCGGTGGTGATGAGATAGCTATGACACGCGTTGCGGAGCGCCTGATCAAGGTGCTGACTGAAATCAAGGGTGTTTATGCTGTTGAGAGTGACCTGGAGCCGGGAGACCCGGAGATCCGCATTGTCATGGACCGTAAGCTGGCTGCCTATGCCGGTGTTGATCTGGCCACCGCCGGCACCCATATCAGAGCTGCATTTGATGGCCTGCGTGTATCCACCATCAAACGCGGCAAAAAAGAGATTGATGTCACCATCCGTTACCCCATTAAAGCCCAGCGTGATATCGATACATTGAAGAAACTGGAAATCCCCAATAATCGTGGTGGTCTGGTTCCCCTCTTCCGCATCGCCCATCTCGAACACAAGTCGGGCACCAGCAGCATCCGCCATAAAGACGGCCGCAGGGTAATCAATGTGTCGGCTGAAGTGGATCAGAAAAACATCAACTCCAAAGAGGTTAATAACCGCGTCTCTGAACTCAAAGAGACCTGGCTGGCTGATGATGTGGATAAAGTAGATGTAAACCTCGGTGGTGAAGAAGAGAAATCGCAGGAGTCTGTACGCGGACTCATTTTCAGCTTTGTTTTCGCACTGTTCGGCATCTTTGCTATTCTAGCGGTTCAATTTAACCGCATCGGTTATCCGATTCTGGTAATGCTGGCCATCCCCTTTGGCGTGATCGGTATCATTGTTGGATTCTTCCTGCACGGTGCTCCTATCTCGTTCATGTCGATGATGGGCTTTGTGGCACTAACCGGTGTGGTGGTGAATGCATCACTGGTCATGGCGGTGTTTATTCAACGCCTGATCGCTGAAGGTATACCGTGGCGTGATGCGATTCTCGAGAGTGGTAAACGCCGCCTCAGAGCCGTGCTGTTAACCGCGATTACCACGGTAGTTGGACTCTTACCCACCGCTTATGGCTGGGGTGGTCATGACCCCTTCGTGGCACCGATGGCGCTGGCACTATCGTGGGGATTAATGTTTTCAACAGTGATTACGCTATTCTCCGTGCCTGCTGCTCTCGGCATTGCCATGGATATCAAACATACATCACAACGCATATTTGGCAAAAAAGTGACGCAAAATTGATCTAGCCTTCAAGCCAATCACCTTATGATCACTAAAAACATAGCTAAAATCGGATTAAATCTGCACGACACTGAAATTTATATGAGTTACTCAACGGCTATATCTTGACACTGTATTGCGTGCTCCTAATATGCCCGCCTATGCCGAAGTGGTGAAATTGGTAGACACGCCACCTTGAGGGGGTGGTGCGCTCACGCGCGTGCTGGTTCGAGTCCAGTCTTCGGTACCAATAAAAAAAAGGGGAGTGACTGCATGTCACTCCCCTTTTTGCGTTAGGCTCTTCGCCTTTTGATCCTCTCATGAAAGCACGACTCAATGTCACCGCCACTTTTGGTTAGGCCCCTGCTTTCTTAGTAGCCCCATTTCACCCTCAGAAAAGCACTTCTAAGACCAAATATACCCATTATTCAGACCACAGAGCCTTATCTAGCAATACTTAAGCTTGATCCGACCTAATAGATACAACTTAAGCTTGGTCCGACCTAATAGATACACAATAAGACGCACCAGATACGGGGCTCTTATGGGGGTCTTTTTTTAAATTAAAGCCATTCTCCTCGAAAAGAACCCCTAAAAAGCAGGTGATTTATGGCATTATCAGATGCAAAAGTGAAAGCAGCTACTGTACTACAATTGACGACAAATGATGAGATTACTGAAAAAAGTTGAGACTGCTGTAAATCTACAGCTAGCAATGCGAAAACATCTAACGCAAAGAGGGAGCTGACATTAAGTCAGCTCCCTCTTTATTGTTGGTGGCGCTTCAGGGACTCGAACCCCGGACACCCGGATTATGATTCCGGTGCTCTAACCAGCTGAGCTAAAGCGCCTTTCATTGTGGCGCGAAGTATAGGAAGGCAAAGCGCTTTGGCAAGCGCATAATTGATTTTTATTTTAGTCACCAGATCAAGACAAATTGAAAGGATTAATCGCCTTGATTTAATTCGCGAAAAAGTATCATTCATTCAACTCGGGTAACAATGGCAACAGCAGAATAAACTCAGCCCCTTCACCGGGATTACTCACTATTTGTATGGTGCCACCGTGTTTTTTAACAATAGCAGCCACATTAGCCAGACCAAAACCATTGCCATCAGGCTTGGTTGTAAAACCCGAATCTAATAAACGACCTATGACTGCCATATCTATACCCGGGCCTGAGTCTTTCACACTAATTTCAGCCCATGGATACACCTTTCTCAAATCAATAGTGATAGAGCCCCCATTTTCACGACCAATCGCTTCAATGGAATTTTTCAATAAATTCAATATCACCTGATAGATCTGTCCATCATCACCCAGAATATGCATTTCTTCTAGGGGGCGCTGCCATTCCATGCTGATACCGGAAGAAAACATCGGGCGGGCATGTTGAATGGACTCATCAAGCGAATGAGGAAGATCAATGATACCAAGGTGTTCTTCACTGTTATTGGCAAAGCTTAGAATACGCTCGATCAAATCATTGGTACGCCCGATCGTTTTATGAATGGTGTTTACATGATGATGGATAGCAGCATCATCAGTCCGCCGTTCGATCAAGGTTGAAGCACTACCCACCACATGTAATGCATTGCGGATATCGTGAACGATAGCTTGCGTAAAATGGCCCAATGAAACCATCTTTTGGGCATGCACCTCTTGCTCGGAATCATCCACTTGTTCACCGCTCTTCGGTGAAACATCGTGCTTCTTCAACCCCCAATCCTCCAACCCCTCTCATAAACAGTGCTTATGTTCGCACAACGCCATAATAACATCAACAGCAGGCATTAATATTTATGTTTTATATCACACAATAAGATTCATATGATGGAGTAACGCCTTCACTTTTTAACAAAAAAAATTTAGTCTTTCAGCCATATGCAGACACCGTGTTGGTTAGTATTTTTATAGATTCTGCCTTTACGAAAACAAAGATAAAGACAACATCTCATTGATATCCAAAAACTGCAGGCACTGGATCACACCGTTAATTGCTATCGCGGCCACGGCTGCTTTGTTACTGTTCGCATACAACCTACCACACAGCTGTTTCGAAAAGGGGCAAAGCTTGAGCACTTCAGATCAATCACAGGATAAACCCATGCGTATTCTTTCCGGTATGCGTCCAACAGGCCGTCTGCACCTTGGCCATTACAAAGGTGTATTGGAAAACTGGCTGGCATTGCAGGAAACTAATCAGAGTTTTTTCTTCGCTGCTGACTGGCATGCACTGACTACCGATTATGCCAATCCATCGATTGTGAAAGATACCATCTGGGACATGCTCATCGACTGGCTTGCTGTGGGTATCGACCCGAACAAAGCCACGGTATTTATTCAGTCTGAAGTACCTGAACATGCTGAGCTGCATCTGCTATTCTCGTTTATGACTCCCCTCTCATGGCTGGAGCGCGTACCCACATACAAAGATCAGATTGAACAATTGCGTGAAAAAGATCTTGGCACCTATGGTTTCCTGGGCTATCCACTGCTGCAATCGGCCGATATTCTGATTTACCGCGCTGATGGCGTGCCAGTTGGTGAAGATCAAGTGCCGCATGTTGAGCTTACCCGCGAAGTAGCGCGGCGCTTTAATCATCTCTATCGCAAAGGTATCCCGCCTCTATTCCCTGAACCCAAATCCCTGTTGATGCCGGCAGCTAAATTACCGGGGCTAGATGGTCGCAAGATGAGTAAATCGTATGGCAACACCATCGAACTGGGTGAAAGCTGGAAAGTAACCGAGAAGAAAGTAAAAACCATGCCTACGGATCCGGCCCGTGTTCGTCGCGATGATCCGGGTACGCCTGAGAAGTGTCCGGTATGGGATTTTCATAAAGTATATTCCACGGAAGAAGAGCGCGCCTGGGTACAAGAAGGATGTACTACCGCCGGCATCGGTTGTATCGATTGCAAAATGTGCATGCTCAAGCATATGGAAGAAGAGCTACAACCCATCCGTGATCGCCGTGCCGATATTGCATCACGGCCTGATGATCTGAGGGACATCGTACGTGCCGGTAACGAGCGTGCTCGCATTGAAGCGGGCCGCACCATGGAAAAAGTACGCAAAACCCTGAAAATGGGTTATCGTGTATAAGCTTTATGCATGAGTGAGACTGCTCAGCTTCCCCTGATCGATAGTGATGCAGAGACGCATACACTGCCGCCTGTACATCTGGATCAGTTTGAGGGACCGCTGGATATGTTATTACACCTTATCCGCAAACAAAAAATGGATGTGTTTGATATTCCCATTGCCATCATTACACAGCAATATATGGATATGCTTGAAGTACAGGACGATCTCGATCTGGAGATGAGTGGCGATTACCTGGTCATGGCCAGCTCTTTAATGCAATTAAAATCGCGCATGCTACTACCCCGTCCCGAAATCGATGATGAAGGCAATAACATAGATCCTCGCAGTGAACTGGCCGCTCAACTGGTGGCCTATGAACAATACCGCTTGCTGGCCGAAGCACTGAATGAGCGCCCGCTGATGAACCGTGACGTATTTGCCCGCTCTATTTTCCCGGAAGCCGATGATGTAGAGCGGCCGTTAGCGCATGCTGATCTTGATGCCCTACTGGTTGCCTTCAGACAGGTGTTGAAACGCGTTAACGGCGAAGTAAGGCAGCAAATTTTCACTGAACCGATGAATATGCGTGCGCAAATGGCTTTTGTATTACAACGCCTTCAACATGGCAGCATGCAGCTTGATGAACTGCTGCATCATTCTCCCGGGCGGGAAGCACTGATTACTACGATCCTGGCCATTCTCGAACTGTGGCGTCAGCAGAGTATTACGGTGCTACAAGGTGAACATTTTGGAGCCATCATGTTACTCGCACGGAGCGAGGAAGCATGAACCTGCTCACCGCCCGGATCGAGGCACTCTTATTAGCCAGTGATGAACCGCTCAGTGTACAAAAAATACATGCATTATTACTTAGCGGCACGAATACCGAGCCACATTCAGACGATTCTCTTTCAGGCGATATTCAACCTGCATTACTCGAACTAGAATCAGATTATCAGGCACATGGCAGTCATAACGCTCCGGTAGCCGGTGGCTGGCAGTTCCGCACAGCCCCTGAACACGCTGAACTGGTGCAACGTTTATGGCAGGTAAAAGCCCCGCGCTTATCACGCTCTGCCTTGGAAACACTGGCGATCATTGCCTATCGACAACCAACCACGCGGGCTGAAATTGAAGCCTTACGCGGCGTGCGCACCTCCAGTCAAATGCTTTCTAACCTTCAGGAACGCGGCTGGATTAAGGTCATTGGCCGCAAAGAAGTGCCTGGCCGCCCACATCTATTTGGAACGGGAAAACAATTTCTTATTGATTTCGGGTTGAATGGGTTGAAGGATTTGCCTGATTCCAATCAATTGATGGATCACGATGAACTCACCCCCGCATTATCACAACACACATTACAACAAGGTGCATCAGAACAAGAGTCAGCAAACGAACAGAATTCAGAGCATCAACATGGGACCCAATGAGCGATAAAAAAGATCCAATAAAATCAAAAAAGCCGAAACGCATTAAAGTAAAGGTTAAGCACGCCAAAGCAGCCAGGATGCACAACAAATCCCGGCCACATACAGCGCCCACCGCTAACACTGTAGCGGCTGTCGATAGCGCAACAGGGGAACGCATCAACCGCTATTTAGCACGTTGTGGTCTCTGTTCTCGCCGTGAAGCTGACCGTTGGGTTGAAGCTGGTCGTGTTTCCATCAATGGTAAAATTTGTAAAGAAGCAGGCACCAAAATCATGGCTGGCGACAGAGTCAGTGTTGATAAAAAAACTGTCACACCGCAAGAGAACTTTACCTATATTGTCTATAACAAACCGGTAGGGCAATTGTGTTCACGTAAAGATGATGTGCGCAAACGCCCTCTGATTTATGACACCCTTGATGTTGCGCCCAATGTACAATCAGTCGGACGTCTGGATATGGATACAGAAGGCCTGCTTATTCTTACCGATGATGGTGACCTCACCCGCGCCCTGACCAAACCCGGAGCCAATATAGCACGTGAATACCGTGCTCGGGTAGCCGGTCTTGTAGCCCTGGAAACGCTGGAGAAACTGCGCCGTGGCAATTTTGATATTGGTAAAGGCGATACCAGCGACGCCTGGGAAGTGACTGTCACCTCTGAATCAAAAGGGCACACATGGTTAAGCATTATCATCTACCGTGGCCGTTGGCGTGAAGTGCGGCGTACACTTGAAGAGTGTGGCCACCCTGTCAGGCGTTTGATGCGTACCCGCTTTGCCTCACTTAAACTCGAAGAAGAGATGCCACGCGGCAGTTATCGCGACTTAAACCGTGCTGAAATCAAAAAACTAAAAGAACGCAGCGGGGAAAATTGATGACCCTCTCGCCATTAGAGATTTATGAAAAGTTAAACGCTGCATACGGCCCGCAACAATGGTGGCCTGCAGAAGCACCCTTTGAAGTGATGGTCGGTGCTATTCTTGTGCAGAATACCAGTTGGGAAAACGCGCATGAAGCCATTAATAACCTCAAAAAAAAAAACATGCTCGATCACGAAAGCATTGCCAACAGTAGCTTACAAGATCTTGCTGAAATCATTCGCCCTTCTGGCACCTATATACAAAAAGCACGCTACCTGCACGGGTTTACCCTGTTTTATATCGAACAAGGAAAACGTCAGGGTTTGATGAAGTGGCCCATGAGTGTGCAGCGTTCACATCTGCTAAAATTATATGGCATAGGGCCTGAAACCGCTGATTCCATCATGCTCTACGCGCTGGATAGACCAATATTTGTGATTGATGACTACACCAAACGCCTGCTTGTGCGGCTCGGGCATTTCGATTACATCCTGGGTTACGAGGCTATCCAACATTATATCCAGCAGCGCCTACCCGAAAGTCTGCCACTGTTTCAGGAATTTCATGCACTCATCGTAGAACACGGCAAACGCCACTGTAAAATCAAACCGCTGTGTGATCAGTGCCCGCTGTTTGATTATTGCCCTACGCCTGATAAATCACAAATGGATCACACGCTCGACACTGATGTGGATTAACGCACCGGTTCAACTATCTGAATTACCGCGAGAACCGGGTGTTTACCGCATGCTCGATGCTGATCGTAAAGTACTCTATGTCGGAAAAGCACGTAACCTGAGAAAGCGTGTATCGAGTTATTTTCAACGCCAGCCGGAATCACCACGTACCCAGGCGATGGTGCAACAAATTAAAGACATCGCATGCAGTATTACCACATCAGAAGCGGAAGCATTAATCCTTGAACATAATCTGATCAAGCAGCTTAAACCACGTTATAACGTGTTGATGAAGGACTCCAAGAGTTACCCCTATATACTACTGACGGATGAAGCCTACCCGAAACTGCAACTCTATCGTGGCAATCGATCCGTCGCAGGTGAATATTTTGGCCCTTTCCCCCATGCCGGTGCCGTCCATACCACTCTGCATATGATGCAATCGATCTTCCAGATCAGAGATTGTGAAAACGGGATATTCAACAACCGTTCACGCCCCTGCATGCAGCATCAAATTGGCCGCTGTTCGGCTCCCTGTTGCGATATTGTATCCAAAGCATCTTATGCTGAGCAGGTGGGTGAAGTGCGCTTGTTCCTTAAAGGTAAGGACAACGACCTGCTGAAAAGCTGGCAAACGGAAATGCAGCAGGCTTCGGATGCGTATCAGTTTGAACAGGCTGCAACGCTGCGTGATCGTATCATGGCCTTGCGCTCTGTACTGGCAGGGTCAGAACAGAGTCAGTTGCCTGATGATGCCGATGCTATCACCCTGATACGCCACCCGACCGCAGTACTGGCCTGTGTCGGTGTACGCCGCGCAGGCAGAGATATGGGTAATCACAACATTCGTATTGATCAGGCTATTGATGCCGATGATATGGAGATCCTGCAATCACTGTTCATTGAACGCTATAAAGGTGAGAAGCCACCAAAACATATTTTTCTTTTAACATCAGATATTAACATTGATAGACTAAGGTCATTGATAATACTCATTCAACCCAAATCAGGCAGTGAGGTTCATTGCCCAAAACGGGGACAGCGTTTGCAGTGGTTACAACAGGTCAGCCATTCCGGCCAACAACTCTTGGCTAGCCGTAAACAGGATAATCAACAAGCGGCATTTGATGCGCTAGCCCTGTTATTGCATCTTGATACCACTCCTGAACGTATTGCGGCAGTCGATAATGCTCATCTTGGTGGCAAGCAGATGGTTTCGGCCATCACCTTTGCCGGCTGGCAAGGGCCGGAGAAAGAGCTCTACCGCCGTTATAAACTCGATGGTATCGAAGGCAGTATCACTGAGGGTGATGATTATGCCGCCATGGATATAGTACTGACCCGCTTCTTCAGAGCAATCAATGAAGAAACAATCCCCTGCCCTGATCTGATGCTGATTGATGGCGGGCGCGGGCAACTGGCTATCGCCATGCAATGTGCAAGTGATGCAGGCCTGCATGATCTTAAACTGCTGGCAGTGTGCAAAGGGGATAGTCGCAAGCTTGGAGAAGAGACACTGTGGCCAGGCTGGACCGAGCACAACAGAAACACAGATAATGCCTTGGTGGATCATCTGGCTATTGGTTCGCCACAGAAACCCGGCAGACATGATCCCGCACTGTTACTGATTGCACGTGTGCGGGATGAAGCACACCGTTTTGCTGGCGCATATATGCGCAAACGCAAGAAACAGAGCATGTTCAGCTCAGTTCTCGATCATATCGATGGCATCGGATCAGCTAAACGAGCCAGCTTACTTAAACATTTCGGTGGTGTTGAAGGCGTCAAAAAAGCCAGTCGCCAGCAATTAACTCAGGTTACGGGTATTTCAGACAAACTGGCTGAAAAGATCTTTATAGCCCTGCATCAATAAATAAACCACATCGTTCAAGCTGCAAGGGGATAATATTCCCAACAGTGCTATTTAATCTTTAATACCCAGCATTCTACGCATCGCCGCCATGTGATCTTCAGCCTCTTCTTTGGCTTCTTCACATTCGGGATTTTTATCCACCCAGCGCATTACCGACTGATCCGGTTCATGTAAAAATAGCGATGGAGCACTCTTCTCTTTCTGACCAAAACGCTGCCGCACACGTGCATAACTTAAGGTTAAATGGAAACGGGCACGCGTCATCGCCACATACATCAGCCGACGCTCCTCTTCCATGCGGTTCTCTTCGACGGCATTTTTATGCGGGAAAATACCATCTTCTGTACCGATCACATACACCTGATCAAACTCCAGACCCTTGGCACCATGCACGGTCATCAAGCGTACCTGCTCGGATGGATCATCATCCGATTTATCGGCCAGCAGAAATATATGTTGCAGGAATTCGGCCAGATTACCGCCATTCTCGGTATGTTTGATCCACCAGCGTCGCAACTCCATCAGATTCCCCATACGTATTTCTGCCAGTTCTTCTGTATCCGCTTCGGCACGAATCGCCGCTTCCAGATGTGTCATATCCAGCACCGCATCAAATGCTTCATCCGGTTCACAATGCCTGAATTGAAAGTCCAGCCCCACCATCAAATCACCAAATTCACGCAGGTTTACTGCCCGTTGATGCACCAGATCTTCATGGGTACAGGATTCAAGCAGGGAGCAACTGTTCGCCATGGCAAAGTCACCCAGATCACCCAGTGCTTTTGCACCGATTCCGCGACGAGGCCTGGCAATCGCACGCATAAAGGCCAGATCATCATCACCATTGGCAAGCAGGCGCAGATAGGCCAATATATCCTGAATTTCAGCCCGGTCAAAAAAGGACAGACCACCACTGACATGATAAGGGATCTTGGCTTCGCGCATGGCAATCTCAACGGCACGAGCCTGATAGGATGCACGGTATAACACACAGAAATGTTCCCACTTCGCATCCTGGGTTGTGGCAAATCTCGCTTTAATGTCTCCAGCCACACGGCGTGATTCTTCTTCCGGATTGGGGCATTCCCATACACGCACCGGTTTACCTTCGCCCAGGTTGGAACGCAGCGTTTTACCCATGCGTTCTGTATTTTTGGCAATCAATGAATTCGACGCCGTCAAAATAGAACCGGTAGAACGGTAGTTCTCTTCCAGGCGAATAACCTTCAAGGAGGGATAATCCCGCTCCAACATAAACAGGTTTTTCACTTCCGCACCACGCCAACCATAAATCGACTGATCGTCATCACCCACAACGGTTAAATTACCATCGGCAGGCACCAGCATGCGCACCCAATCATACTGCAAGCGTGATGAATCCTGATATTCATCTACCAAGAAGTGGCGCGCCTTGGCTTGCCAGAGCGCACGTGCATGCGCATCATCATTCAATATTTTGATAGGAAGCACCATCAAATCATCAAAATCCACCGCATTCATACGCATTAACAGTTCATCATAATGCTCACGAATTTCCGATAGTTGATTATCATGTTCTTCAATCAAACCGCTCTTTAATTGTGAGATACGGGAAAGTACCCGATCCACTTGATCCGCATCGGCTGCCAGCTGCATTTCAGCCAGTACCGATTTCATGGCCGATTTCTGCTCGGAACCGGCAAAGATAGATACATTCGCCTTGCGCCCTGCCAGCTCGGCATGTTCACGCACAATCGCCAACCCCAATGAATGGAAGGTACAAATCCGCAAACGTTTCGATTTATCACCCAAACGGCCTTGCAAACGTTCCCGCATTTCACGCGCCGCTTTATTGGTAAAAGTTACCGCTGTAATGGCATCTTCCGGCACATCACGCTCCACCAGCGCCGCAATACGTTCGGTAATCACGCGTGTTTTACCGGAGCCTGCTCCAGCCAGTACCAGCAAGGGGCCACCGCGATGAAAAACGGCATCGTATTGTTCTTGATTCAGCTCAGAAGTAGACATGGTCGCGCAGCATAAGGTTGCCTTGCCTGATCGCAAGAACAGTTTGTTCGAAGCGTTGCGCTTAACGTATTTGCACACCGAATATTTGCGTTCAAGCTGCTCAAGCCCGATAATCACAGCATGCGTATCCTGCTTGCATCGGCCTACGATGCCGAATCCCATCGTTATTGGCGGCAAGCACTGGTATCACACTTCCCGAAGCATGACTGGACGATCATCACCCTGCCCCCGCGTCATTTTGCCTGGCGCATTCGCGGCAACGCCCTGTCATGGGCTTTTGAACAGCGTGAAGCACTGGATCAGGATTATGATCTGATTATCGCCACCTCCATGGTGGATCTGGCCACACTCAAAGGTTTAAATCCCGGACTTTCACATGTGCGCAGCCTGCTCTACTTTCATGAAAATCAATTTGCCTATCCTGAGACGGAACATGTCCATGCAAGTGTCGAAGCCAAGCTTACTTCGATCTATAGCGCTCTTGCTGCTGATAACATTGTTTTCAATTCGGCATGGAATCGTGATTCTTTTTTACACGGTGTAGCCACCTTTCTGAAACGCCTGCCTGATCATGTGCCCGCTCGTATCCCGGAGTATTTACAACAGCGTAGTCATATTCTATCCGTCCCTCTTCATGACGACTGTTTTGAAACATATGCTAAACAAGATAATGAAACCCTCACACTGGTCTGGAATCATCGCCGTGAATACGACAAAGGCCCTGATCGTCTACTCAAAGTAATCGCATATCTACATGACGATGGCCTTGATTTTCGCATACATATTCTCGGACAACAGTTTCGTCATGAACCAGACGCATTTGCCATCATCAAAGAACAGTTCGCAGCGCATCTCGGTGTCTGGGGTTATCTGCAAGACAGACAGGCCTATCTGCAACTACTTCGCCAATGCGATATTGTGTTATCTACTGCCCTGCATGACTTTCAAGGCTTAGCAATGCTTGAAGCGGTGGCCTGTGGCTGCATTGCGGTTGCACCACATCGATTGGCTTACCCCGAATTTCTGCCCCATGCATACCTCGCCAGCTCTTTCCCCAATGATATTGACAGCGATGCGCGTGCCCTTGCCGATGCCATTGCACATGCCGCTCTTGCCATGAAGAAACAACGCACAGAAAAAACAGACATTTCACATCTGAACTGGTCAACGATGCACGACCAATATGCTAAGCTGATCGAACAGCATTGATCGAAAAAAAAGCGGGTTGAAAAGAAGCTCATCGTACGAACCAAACCGGACAGATTCGATCAAACAGAGCCGACCGATAAGGCCTGAATCGAAAGCCTTGCTGAATTTATCTATGACTATCTACAGACAATCGTTATCATTCCAGCATGAAAAATAATGTCATCCTTAAAAAAATAATCATTGCCAATAACCTCAAACATTTCGAGCTCAAAGAGATCTTTGAACTTGGCGGTTTTACATTCAGCAGCAGTCAGATCAAAGCATTCATGGCCGGCTCACAAAACAAGAACCACGAAAAAGTGAATGACGAACAGTTTGAAGCTTTTCTAAATGGTTTCATTCTCTATTCCCGTGGGCCGGTCGATGAACCTACCCTGCTTCCACGTACCATCGAAAATTTCATTATCGGTCTTGTTGAATCGGAAAACACCGGTGCTATCGAAGAGATTCGCTGCCTGATTGAAGATGCCAGTGATGGTTTGTCTAAGGTCGATTAAACCAGACCTTCGGTTTGAACCCTATTTATCGTTGAAAACGATTATTTCAGCGCTGTTTTTCAATCAATAATAAACTGGCCTTAATGCGCTTGCATCTTGTCACCAGCTTCATGATGACAATTTGCATGACAACAATCCGGATCTGGCCCGATGAGAAACTCAATCTCAGACATGGGAATATCTGCATTGCGTTTTAAAACCCAGTTTATAAATTCTTCGCGTGCTGAAGATACATTTGGTTTTTCACTATTCATTGCCTACTCCTGCTCATATTTCAAGAGAAATCATATCGCGAAATATGACAATATAGTGTCATCTACAAGTCAGAAAGATGACATCTGTAAATCTAATGCGGTCATTGAATGCGTGAGCCTTTCCATGTCATTTTAAACAAGGCCATTCAGTTCGGCGCGTTTTAACCCCGCCAAGATTTAAGTTCCAAGCATCTCTATCAGTGCCATTAGCGTGGTGACAACCAATATGCCATGCATCATCGTTTCCAAACATTGCCTTGATGGAGATTGCCCGAGAGACCTGCTTCTTATGAAGTCTTGGGACCTGTTGTCCATGTCGTTGAGGTCACCAGTGATAAGAGGATTCATTGGTCTTTACTCACCTATTTTACAATCTTTCTTCGTTTTCATCATTTGGAAAGTAGCCAATTAGAAACTCGATTTCAGGTAGTGGTACATGAGCATTACGCAGGCTCACCCATTTGATAAACTCCATACGTGCTATTTCTGAATTTGCCAGCTCAGTGATCATATGATCTCCTTGTTCATTATGGTGATTGTGCTAAATTATAAAACAAAATAAGACATGTTTATGTCATGGATAAGTCAGTCCTATGACGAATGAGATCTAACACCAAGGAAAGCAGCAACGATGAGTGAGTATAAAAAAATGATCAGCGGACAAGCGTACAATTGTCTGGATTCAGAGCTTCGGCAGCTGCGTGCGTCTGCCCGGTTGGCTTGTGCCAAATTCAATACCCACCCAAGCACAGGCAATATGAAACACATCAAGCGGCTGTTTAAACATTTGGGCAGTGCCATTCTGGAGCCCGGCTTTCAGTGTGATTACGGTATCAACATTCAGGTTGGCGATCATTTTTATGCCAACTTCCAATGCGTGTTACTCGATGCGGCCCCCATTATCATCGGTAATCATGTGCTGCTTGGTCCCGGTGTGCATATTTACACCTCTGATCACCCCAAAGATCGTGAAGCCAGAACGCAAGGCACATGTTTTGCTAGAGCTGTACATATTGGTAATGATGTCTGGATTGGTGGTGGAGCAAAAATATTACCGGGCGTACATATCGGTGATGGTGTGATTATTGGAGCCAATGCGGTGGTCACAAAAGATATTGCTACCAATGAGATCTTTTATTAATCATTCAATCATGAATAAGGAGTTTTCAACGTGAACCGTACTGTCGATACAACAGAGGCAATGCTGAACCTCTTAGAAAAAGAGATGTTGCGCACGCTGAAAGGCGCTAATACAACAACAATCGTGCATATGGCTCATCATATGGTTGATCCCCAGTATCGTGTATTAAAGATTCAAGATGCATTGCATCATCTCATCGCATCCGGCTGCAAAAACACAGAAATCTATACCGCTTTTGTGCGTTGCGAATGGGCTGCTTTAAATCTTATATTGCCCCAACTTAACAAGCTCGATGAAAAGGAAAAGACCCATCAACTGCGCGGCATGGTTGATCGTTTTCATGCTATTAAATATGCTTTAATCACTGTCAGCGAAGCGCTATGCGATGAGAAAACAAGTCATTACCATGATCCCCTGATATTGGCTCAGGCTAGAGAAGCATGGATGATAAAACAGCAGGTTTCGTTTTATAACTTATTTGATGAGATGCCTGTTCGCGCCACCGTTACTGTTTCGGCATGGAATACTGATCATATCTTACATAGCAACATTACACCTGAACTAGCCCGGGTATTTTCTGCAGATCCTGAAATGCGCTATGCTTATATTGATTGTCCACAGCCCGGGTTCCGTCTTAAAGTAATGGTAGATAACGTTTCGAGTAAAAGAGTGCGATTTAAAGTTGTGACCGTTGACGCCTCTGGTGTAGCCCTGCGCAAAGAGGTTCGCATTGGCCTTGAAGAGCATCAGCCGGTCAAAATATTATCTGCCAGCAAGCTGATCTGCCCTGCTCAATTAACGGAAATATCACAAAAAGGGCTAGGGCTAACGGCCCAACAGGAACTGCCTTTTGTTGCCGGTGAAAAATTCACCTGCCAAACTCAAATAGGTAAAATTAACGTAAACCATATCAGTGAAGTTGTTTGGGTTCAGTCTTTCCAGAAGGGCGGACGTTTTGCCTTAACCATTGAATTTGACAAAGCAATCTGTAGACAACTCAACAGTGAAATTCTTGATCTACAACGTAAAAAAATTGTCCGTCTTTCCCGTTTGGGCATGCCTCCGGCATTCCACGCATACAAAGCTTAAAAAAATACTGAAAGCTTCACACCGATCAATCGGCCTTAAAATCAATACTAGCATGAGAAGCATCACAGTTCGGGGACATTTTTGTGGCTCCACAACGGCACAGCGCACTCTTCTTACAGACACGGGAAACAGCTCCCGATGCATCATAAATCGTGTGCGGGCCAAGCAAATAGAGTGGCCCATTTTTTAATGTTTTGATTTCCAAAAGACCGGACTCCTGTGGATCATCCGGATTAGAAGTAACCAATTCACCAGCATCACTAAAACCAGTCTCACCATGTGAATCATCACAATAGGGTTGATTCTTGGATGCGCCACAACGGCAGAGCGTGGCACGCGGTGAATCAGGTTTCACGCCATTAAGTGTAAAGTTTGCATGGATCGTTAATGGCCCGTCCTTCTCCACTGTGACGCTGTTAAACTGCGGTGCTTGCTCACGCTGACTCTCTTTATCATAACGTAGCGCACCGGATGGGCATGACTCAATCAATGCCACCAGCGCATCCACATCTGCTGCATCGGGATGAATCCATGGCCCTTCCGCATTAGACTCAAACACCTTGGGCAATGTGCGCACACACAGACCAGCATGCATGCAGCGCTCAGCATCAAAATGAACGACGATCTCTTTACCTTTGTATTGCTGTTTCTTACTCATTTACCCTCCCGCTACGCTTTCTTGCCTACAATTAATACACATCTACAACTTCATAATGACGCGTTCGGCCGGCAATATGCACCACAACCTCATCGCCAGCACTTTTCCTCATCAAAGCACGCCCCAGAGGTGATCTCGGGGTAATCACCGTAATTTCTATTTCTCCACACTGAACCTTTAAACCACCAGCCTCAGCTGCAATCCACAACAGCTGTTGATGATCCTGCTCATCGGCCAACAAGAGCATAGATGACAACACCACCTCAGTTGTGCATGCGTTGACTATAATCTGTTTAAAGTATGATAGTGAATGCTCGACTTCAATCAGACGAGTACCCTGCCCCTGGGCCAGATAGGATGCTTCCAAGCCCATTGTTTCATACTTACTCGATCCCAGACAATCAGCGTGTGTTGCCGTATCCCGGGCAAGTGCAACGGCCTGTTCAAGCATCAATAGATCTGAAGCCAGTTGTTCAATGATGCATTGTAAGAACGATTGTTTATCCTGCATCACGTCTCTGATCATATTCAGCGGCTTATTTATCAAATAACATTAAATTCGCACCATGCTTAATATACAGCTCGGTAAGCTCACGTGGCATGGAACCATAAAATGCAAAATAATAGGGATAATCATAATCTTTATCCTTGAGATTCGGATCAGCCCCTGCTTCTAGCAGTATTCGAATCGAATCCATGTTTTTTGCTGTCAGATGCAGCGCGGTTGAGTCGTAATCATTCTGAATATTCAATTCAGATCCGGCCGAAATCAGCAAGCGCATGATATGATGATGCCCGGCTTTGGTGGCGTGATGCAAGGCTGTGTTCAGCTTCTCATCGCGCGTATTCACATCAAAACCCGCAGCAAGAGCCTCACTCAAGGTTTTTTCATCACCATCAGACACCGCTTTAAACCATGTTTCCTGATCTAGCATCATACACCTCGCAAGCAGTGAGTTTATCGACTCTTGATATCAATGCCAACGCACAATCCAGTATAATCCTACGAAAGCACGCGCAAAAAAGTTGTGAGAATGAAATGATCAGACAGTATTAGCACTGTTCGATATCCACTGACATCATACCGCATCACCGATCACCCGGAGAAATCATGGCCAGACCACTGAAAATATTTATGCGCGGCAAACGCATCACCATGCTACAGGAAATACTGCGCCGAATGGGTTATCCTATGCTTGATCAAGCAGGTCAATTTGGCGCTTCTACACGTGATGCAGTGAAGGCCTATCAAAGGCAGCATGACTTCAAAGCAACGGGCATGGCTGATGATGCATTACTCTCAATGATGCAACAAGGGCCACTTGCAAGCAGTGCAAAAGCCAAACCCTCCGACAGTGAAACAGCTCCAACGTTAACCCCTGTGAATCAGATACAACTTGATGCACTCATTCGCCTGTTGGTAGATAAAGGGATCATCACAGAGGAGGAATTGAACAAGGAAATAGAGCGCCCTCAAACACTACCCTTGCAGCCCCCGTTGCTTTAACAGCGCTGATTGGAGATCTGTGTGTCTATCTGTTTACGACCGGTATTTACCGCTTCTCTGGCTAACACATTACTGGCCGGGGCGTGCGTCCATTTGATCAGTGCGCATGGCCAGGGTCGGCGGCGTACCTTGCAGGATTTACGACATATATTATCCGGATCACTACAAATATTTCACATGAATATGAGGTCCCATAAGACTGATTATAAAGACTTTATTTATGATTTAACATTGCAGTCAGGAAGTAATCCCTCTACTACACAATGCCTTGACAGCATACTCAACCAAATCGAAAACAAGATACAAAAAAGCCTGCTTATTCTCCATAACTTTGATGAACTAAGATGCACAGAAAGCATCCATACAGGTTACAGCAGTCTTTTTTTTCAGGCACTGAACAGTATTCAGCACCGTAAAAATATTGCCCTGCTGTGCGTCTCTGAACATGCATTCGATCACTACCTGATCCAGGCTGATGGTAGCGAGGTGCCTCACTCCAATCTGGATGCAGAATCCATACACTTACCTACCATCACATGCAGGCAAATCATCGCAGAACTGCGCCGCCGTAATGTGCACCTGTCAGAAAATGAGTTGCAGCAATTGGCCTCATCCTTACGCGGTCAACCAGCCCCCTACTCAGCGCTTGAAAACTTGGGAAACTGACAATCTCTCTCTTTCCCACATCGATCACTTTGCTATTTCACCGTTGGCAATCCCTATTTATATGATATCATAGCTAATCAGAGAGGTTCTATGAGTAAGCCGAATAAGATGCCCAACGCTGAATACACTAAGTCTTTGTCTAAAATCTATCTTGAACTGGTGAAATGGCAGTACTGGATTAAAGAAAAAGGGCTGCGTGTGATGATTATTTTTGAGGGCCGTGATGCAGCCGGAAAAGGCGGTACCATTAAACGTTTGATGGAGCCTCTGAATCCACGCGGCTGTAATGTGGTAGCACTACCCGCACCTTCTGATCGAGAAAGTACACAGTGGTATTTTCAGCGCTATGTAAATCATTTCCCTGCAGCCGGCGAAATCGTGGTCTTTGATCGCAGTTGGTACAATCGCGGAGGTGTGGAACGTGTGATGGATTTTTGTACCGACACAGAATACAGAGAGTTTTTGCGCAGTTGTCCTGAATTTGAACGCATGCTTGTGCGTTCGGGCATCATTCTTTTAAAATATTGGTTCTCCGTCAGCGATGAAGAACAAGAGCGCCGTTTCCAAAAACGTGCCAACGATTCCGCTAAACACTGGAAACTCAGTCCGATGGATCTGGAATCACGTAATCGGTGGGTAGAATACTCCAAGGCCAAAGACGAGATGTTTTTCTATACGGATATCCCTGAAGCACCATGGAATGTGGTTGATGCCGATGTAAAAAAACGAGCTCGCTTAAATTGTCTAACGCATATTCTGGATTCTATTCCTTATAAGGATATTATGCCTGCTCCAGTAGAACTGCCGGAACGCAAAAAACAGGGCTCATACGAACGTCCTGATATCAACACACAAACATTTGTGCCTAATAAGTATTAATCCGTATTATTCACAAGCGCTGCCTCACCCTTGCTTCTTTATCCGCCACGCATTCATCGTTGCTTGTCCGTAAGCATTGCTACGAACGTTCTACTCGTAATCCGTGGGCTGTAAGGAAATGCTGAATGATTCAGTCTTTGCCTTATTGAATGGGCAAGTAGCCCACACGCTCAACCATGCTCTGCCCTTCTACTGATAAGATAAAGCGCACAAATGCCTGCGCCTGAGCAGAGGCATCATTGGGTAGCAACACATAAAGTTTACGCGAAATCGGATAAACACCACTTCTGATATTTTCCACAGTGGCGGCTACAGCTTTGCCATCAATTTGCAAATCCAGTCCATACACAAGCGCGTTCACATACGAAAAACTAACATACGCAATAGCCTGATCACTGCCGCTTACAATATTGACGACATCATCATTGGACTCAAGAATAATAGCCTCTGGAGATACTGCTGCCGTGGGAGAACCGAGCACATATTGTGCAAACACATGGCGTGTGCCGCGATGCATCTCTTTATCCACAAGCAGAATCTGTCGGTCTGCTCCTCCCACCTGTTTCCAGTTGGTAATCTTGCCCCGATAAATATCTGCCAACATGGATGGTGTAATCCGGGACACACCGGATTGTTGTACCTCATGTGAAACAACAGGCACCACGGCATCCACAGCGACCATCACATGCTGCACATCACCCAATGATTGCTGCTCCTCCACAGTCAGATTCCGGCTCATCATACCAATATCCACGCGCCTATCGATAAGCTGGCCAAAACCAGACGTCGAGCCTCCGCCATTAATACTGAAATGCACCTCAG
>JAUZQJ010000133.1 GCA_030951045.1 Mariprofundus sp. | reverse complement strand
TGGCTTTATCCTCTTTATCCTCTGCCAGCGATTTGAAGAAGATATCAATCGGCAGATTCAAGCCTCGGTCATGGTCTTGCTGATCGAGTAACAGCGCACCGTGAAAGATTCTTAGATTATGATTCGGTGGAATTAAATAGACACAGTTGGGTTCAACTATCATCTTGTTTTCAGCACGCAACACCGGCATCTCGGTGTTGCGTGACAACAACTCTACCCTCATACTCTTATGGATGGGGGAGAGGTGCTGAATGACGACAAACGCCATGCCAGAGTCTTCCGGAGCATTCTTGAAAAACGCCTCAATCGCCTCCAGTCCACCGGCAGAAGCACCAATGCCGACATAATATGAGGGCGTCTTAGGGAGAGATGGATCAATCGGCTCGGACGCGGAAACCTGTTCCTGTTGTAAAATGGTCATCACTCACCCTCCAAGGTTATCGACTTGCACAAGATTGAAAACCTAGCGACGACATCGCCAATAACAACACAGGCGGGTTATCATGCGTTTCTATATCTGGCATTGGCATTGGTTCTTTATTCGATTAGAGTTCGAACATTATTCGATATTGTTCAGTGGGAGGAAGAAATTTTGACACAACGACGCGAAAAGCGGGAACAGCGAGAAAGTGAGATCATCGAGAAATCAATTCAATTGTTGTCACAACAGGGGTTTCTTAGCCTACGCATGTCCGACATTGCCAAGGCTGCACAATACTCGATGGGCACCATCTATAGCCATTTTGAGAGCAAGGAAGACCTGCTCATTGCCTGCGCCCACACTCTGGTGCTGGAACATCAGCTGCTGATCCAGACCATTCAACAGCGACCCATCCCCGCGATCGAACAGATCATCGCTACCGCCCAATGCAACTGGTTGATCTCCATGCATCATCCTGATCTGATCGAAATCGACAACCTGTCGCTGATGCCATCGGTGTGGCGCCGAGCCACCCGCCAGCGCGCCGATCAGCTCAACCAACTGCATGTAGCACTGGCCAGCACATTTTTGGCCATTGTCGAACAAGCGATTGCCGACAATCTTCATGGCTATCAACATCTGGAGGCAGCGGAGAAATCGCAATTGGCGCACACCCTGACCCATGGCATGTGGGGGCTGTGCGTTGGTCTCGCCAGCACCGCACAGTCCGGTTACGCCAGCAACTTGTGTCCCAAAAATAGCGATGAAAATCATGCCCATTTCACCACCAATTACGCCAATTTTCTCAAAGGATATGGCTGGCAGGAACCCAACATTGATACCGTCTTTGCGCGCTGCAACACCATCGCCATTGAATGCATGAAATCTACGACCTGGTTCTCCGCCAGCGAGCCAGCGATTCAATAATGCGCAACTTCCTTCACCTACTCCTCACGATCGCACTCTGCTCCTGCGCCGTCGGGCCGGATTTTCAACCCTCGGAATCTCCTGCCGTCAACCACTACTCCAACGAGCGGCCCAGCGATCAAGATGCAGCAGCCACCGCGGTCGAACAGCCAACGCCAACAACCAGCGACACCATTCCCGCCCAGTGGTGGCAGATGTTTGAATCTGCAGCACTCGATCAGCTGGTGCGCCGGGGGCTGGAACACAACCCCACCCTGGCTGCCGCCAAAGCTAGCCTAGAGGCAAGCCGTGAAACGCTGCGTGCCAATAGCGGCGCGCTATTGAGTCCGGCACTCGATGGCTCGCTCAACAGCACGCGGAAAAAGATTACTGGAGCAAGCTTTGGCGCGCCCAATCTGGGCAGTATCTATACCGTGCATAGCGCATCGCTCGATATCAGCTACGCGCTGGATCTGTTCGGAGGGGGTCGCCGTTGGCTCGAATACGGGCAGGCACAGGTCGATTACGATGCCTTCCAACTGCATGGAGCTCGGGTCACCTTGAGCGCCAACATCGTCACCGCCGCGATTGCCGAGGCATCGCTACGGGAGGAGATCACCGCGCTGCAACAGATCATTGGTGCCGAAGCCGAGCAGTTGGCGGTAACCGAGCAGCAGTTCAACATCGGGGTCATCGCCAAAGCCGACCTGTTAAGCCAACGCGCCGCACTGGCACAAACCCGCACCCGACTGCCATCGCTGCAAAAACGGCTGGCGCAGACCCGGCATCAACTGGCCACCCTGACGGGTGTGGTTCCCGGTGCGCTTGCCGATAAGGCAGCGCTGCCGCAGTTCCAATTGCGTGACCTGCGGCTGCCGCACACCTTGCCGCTCACCCTCCCCTCCACCTTAACCCGCCAGCGCCCCGATGTGCAGGCGGCAGAGGCGCTACTGCATCAAGCCAGCGCACAGGTTGGGGTAGCCACGGCCAACCTCTATCCCCAGATCAACCTTTCGGCCAACTACGGCAGCGAGGCGACCCGAATTTCTGACCTGTTCAGTGCTGGCAGTGCGGTGTGGGGTCTGGGTGCAGGGCTCCTGCAACCGCTGTTTCATGGTGGTGAGCTGCAAGCGAAAAAACGCGCGGCAATTGCCCGCTACCGGCAGGCCGCTGCGCAGTACCGCAGCAGTGTCTTAACCGCCTTCCGCGAGGTCGCCGATGCCCTGCTGGCACTGGAGATGGATGGTCGGAACCTGGCACTGGAGCAACGCGCGGAGCAACTGGCGGCAGAGACCATGGAGCTGGTACGACTACAGCACCGCCAGGGTGCGGTCAGCCTGCTCACCCTGCTTGATGCCCA
>JAUZQJ010000132.1 GCA_030951045.1 Mariprofundus sp. | reverse complement strand
CGTCAGCGTTTGATCTCCCGTGATCAGGACAGTGCCGATGTGGTTGAGCGCCGTGTTGCTGCTGCTGAAGCAGAAATGTCGCATGCAGATGAAGCGCACTACAGTGTGGTAAATGATGACTTTGATTTGGCTCTTAAGCGCTTGCTGGAGATCATTGCGTCGGCATAAATCACTACAGTTGATGCTCTTGATCGTCTATTCTGATGCTCTGAGGTTGCAATTTGCCTGTCCACTCCTATCTTCCAGACCATATTCATTGTTTTTTTGTTTGGAGGTAAGCCTGATGGCTCGTGTTACTGTAGAAGATTGTGTTCGTTATTACCCTAATCGTTTTGAAATGGTTTTGCTTTCATCGCGCCGTGCTCGTCAGTTGTTGAATGGTATGCCTGCGATGCTTGAGACGGAAGGCGATAAACCTGCTGTGCAGGCATTGCGTGAAATGGGTGAAGGTTTTGTGTCGTGGGACTCTCTGTTTGAGCAGGACGAGCAGGAACGTCTCCGTTCGGCTGCATCAGCAGAGCAAGAGGCGGCCGAAGGCGCAGCCTGATTTTTGCGCTTTTTGTCTATTTAGAGGCTTTCTGAGCGATTGCTCTGAATTATGAGCCGAATTTATGAAATTACTGAACGCGTAGCTGCATACGCACCAAATGCTGATATTGATCTTATCAATCAGGCTTATGTGTTTGCAGCGCATGCACATGCCGGGCAAGTCCGTAATTCCGGTGAGTCGTATATCACGCATCCTTTGGCTGTTGCCGATATTTTATCCAGTCTGGGTATGGATGCATCCACTATTATTACAGGCTTACTACACGATACCGTTGAAGATACCAACGTAAGTCTGGCTGATGTTGAGCAGCATTTTGGTGCTGATGTGGCAGGTCTTGTCGATGGTGTGACCAAAATCGGTAAGATTCATTTCTCATCTAAAGAGCAGAAGCAGGCGGAAAATTTCCGCAAGATGATCTTAGCGACCGCTAAAGATTTACGTGTGTTGATCGTGAAGCTGGCGGATCGCCTGCATAACATGCGTACGCTTGGATTTATGCCGGAACATAAGCGCAAAGCTATTGGTGAAGAGACACTGGAGATTTATGCGCCTCTCGCCCATCGCCTTGGCATTCACTGGATCAAGCAAGAGATGGAAGATTTGGTCTTCTCTTACTTGGAAACAGATGCTTACAAAGCTCTGCTGGCAGAAATCCAGGATCGCCTGGAGGGCTTGAACCAAACGCGTGAACGTTTGGAAAGTGTGATTCAGCAGGCGCTTTTGCGGCAGGGCTTAAAAGCCGAGGTGCAGGGGCGCATGAAGCATCTGTATAGCATACATGAAAAAATGCAGCGCAAGCATGTGAACTTTGAAGAAATTTTTGATCTATTAGCCTTTCGGGTGATTGTTGAAGATATGACAACGTGTTACCAGGCTCTTGGTGTAGTGCATAGTCTGTATAGGCCTGTGCCGGGGCGCTTTAAGGACTATATCGCCATACCAAAACCCAATGGCTATCAGTCTCTGCATACGGTGGTTATCGGGCCTGAAAACTTTCGTATAGAAGTGCAGATTCGTACCGAGGCAATGCATGTGTACGCTGAAGAAGGCGTCGCGGCGCATTGGGTGTATAAAAAAGGGGTCGATAGCAAAGATCAAGATAGTTTCCAGTGGCTGAAGCAATTGACAAAGGTGCTTAAGGACGCTGATAATCCTGGTGAATTGCTTGAGAATGTGCGTCTCGACCTGTTCGTTAGAGAAGTGTACGTATTCAGTCCTGATGGAGATATTTATTCCTTGCCGCGTGGTGCGAAGCCACTCGATTTTGCTTACGCAGTACATACAGATGTAGGGCAGCATTGTGTGGGCGTGCGTATCAATGGCGCAGTGTCTGATTTTTCTGCGCGGTTACGCAACGGTGATCAGATTGAAGTGATGACTAGCCCTGATCAAACCCCTAGCCGTCAATGGCTGCAATATGTCAAGACGCCAAGAGCGAAGCAGGCTATTCGCCAGTGGTTCCGCCGGCAGGAGCGCCATAGCAGTATTCGTATGGGAGAGAAAATTCTGCAAGAAAGCGTGGGCGTTAAGGATATTAGTGCTGAGGTGCTGACCTTATGTGGCTGTGATGATATCAATGAACTCAAGATGCGTTTGGGCAGTGGTGTTCTCGCTATCCATACGCTGTTTGATGCAATGCCGCAGAAGCGTTCGTTGCCATTTAAGTTGACGGGTATGAAACGCACCTACATGCATGCGGCTGAATGCTGTCATCCTATTCCTGGCGATAGTGTGGTGGGGCATCTGAATGCCAGTGAAGGCATGACATTACATCACAGTAAATGCAGTGCGGTGATGGATGGTGAGTCATTGGATTGGCTTGAAGTGGATTGGCAGCCACAACCGGGACAGTTGTTCAGAACAGGGATCGAAACCCGTTCGCTCAATAGGCGCGGCATGCTGGCGGATGTGACACGCTGTATTGCTGATGCGGGTTCGAGCATTGAAGATTTGAAATTAAATCAGCGTGGTGGTTCGATGACCGAGCTGCTATACCTTGTTGAAGTGGAAGATCGTGTGCATTTGGCGCGTGTGCTGCGAGCTATCAAGTCTATTGACGGTATTGTGAGCGTGAGTCGACGTAATCGTATTGGTCTAAGTGGTAAGCCGGAGACCCGTGCGCTGGGTGAAACGCTGCGTGACTTCTTTGCCGGCCGAAATCATCAGAAGAAAGGAAGTGAAAAATGAGTGTGATTAAAGTGATTCATTCAGAACAGGCACCTAAAGCTGTGGGGGCATATAGTCAGGCAGTAGTATCCGGTGGTGTGTTATACGCTTCCGGTCAAATTGGCCTTGATCCCCAAAAGGGGTCGCTTGTGGGTGATGATGTGGAATCGCAGGCTCAACAGGTGACAAAAAATCTGACTGCTGTGCTGGCTGAGGCAGGAACAGGTTTGAATGATATTCTGAAAGTAAATATATTCCTTGTGGATATGAATGATTTTCCAAAAGTGAATGCTATTTATGCAGACTGGCTGGGTGAGCATCGACCTGCGCGAGCGACAGTGGCAGTAGCCGCATTGCCGTTAGGGGCGCTAGTTGAGATGGATGTGACCGCCAGGATGCTTGATTCATCAGAGTGAAGCCCATGTCATTACCGTAAGCTGCGTTGTATGCGTGGGGGTGATGATGCTTAAAAGATACTCGTTTGTGTTGGCTTTTGTCTATTTTTATGGTTTGTGACGTGAGAGTTCTTGATTTCGCTTAAGCTGGTGGCATGATTCGCATCCGTTTTGGCGGAGTGGATTTTACTTCATTCCTCTTTTCGGTTGGTTTTGACTGTTGTAAGTATAAGCAGTCACTACTTTTTAGCTACAACGTTTTTTTATATGCGAGGGTGGCGGAATTGGTAGACGCGCTGGTTTTAGGTACCAGTATCCATGATGTGGGGGTTCGAGTCCCCCCCCTCGTACCATACATATGGATGTTCTGATTTTTCAGAGCATCCTTTTTTTAATGTCCGAATGGAGAGTTCAATGATTAAGACAGATGTGAAAGAACTTGCAACGCATGAATACGAAGTACATGTTACTGTAGTACAGAGTGAATATGATCGCGTGTATGCTGACCAGATGAAAAAACTCACTAGCCAGGCTAAATTGCCGGGTTTCCGTCCGGGTAAAACACCTGCTCATGTCATTAAAAAGCAGTTCGGTCCTAAGATTCATGAAGAAACAGTATCTGCATTGATTCAGTCACATTATGTCACAGCCATAGAATCATCCGGTTTGAAGCCTGCTGTGCAGCCTATGATCGATATTCCGTCCGTACAGTCTGCAGAAGGTTTCGAATTCACCATGAAAGTGGCTACCTGGCCGGAAGTAGAGTTGGCTGATGTGAGTAAGCTGGCATTCAATGAAACTACTGTAACCGTTGAAAATGCTGATATTGAACAGGTTATTGAACGTTTAATGAAATCACAGGTGAAATTTGAGATTGAAGCAGAACGTGCTTCTGAAAATGGTGATCAGTTACATATCGACTTTGTTGGTTCTATTGACGGTGAAGCATTTGATGGTGGTAAGGGTGAAGATGTGCCGCTGGTGTTGGGTGAAGCGCGTTTTATACCGGGTTTTGAAGAGCAGTTGATCGGTAAGAAGGCCGGTGATGATGTTGATGTCACCGTGAGTTTTCCGGAAGATTATCAGGCAGCCCACCTGGCTGGTAAAGCAGCTGAGTTCGCCACGCATATTAAGTCTGTAGGTAAGCCAATCACCGCCACAAATGAAGATGAGTTGGCAGCTCTGGTTGGCTTTGAAGATGGCGCTGCCTTGAATGCGGATGCTCAGAAACGTTTGGCTGAAGAAGCAGAGCAGGCGTCTTATAGCACTACACGCGATGCAGCACTGGATGCTTTGATCGCAGCCAATGCCATGGAGTTACCTGAGCCACTGATCGCGCAGGATATGCAGGAGTCGGCTAAGCGTGTATTGGCCAACATGAAAGAACAGGGCATGGAAACGCCAGAAGAAATGCTTAAGGATGAAGCGTTCATTCAGGAAATTCGTAACCGCTCTGAGCGTGGTTTGAAATTATCGATTTTGTTGCAGCAGGTGCGCGAAAAAGCGGATCTGAATGTGGATGATGCTGAGTTGGAAGCGGAGATGGATCGTCAATCACAGCAGTATCCTGAAGTGCAGCGCGATCAGTTTAAAGCATGGATCAAGAGCCAGAAAGAGCAGGTTGCATCTATGCAGGATGCTCTGCTTGAGCGTAAATGTATCGCTTATCTTGTTGAGAAGGCTACAACCACAGCCGCGAATACATCACTATCAGATTGGCAAGCCGAGCAAGCACAATAAAAAGGTCGCTTTGATTCAGGAATGACTTTTGCAAAATATTGTTTTATTGATCATTGGCTTTATGGTGAGTCGCAGAGTTTTGATGATTTGGTGGCTATAAGTCGTTTGATTAAACAGGAGAACACATGAGTCTAGTTCCGGTTGTTGTTGAGCATACTGCCCGAGGAGAGCGTTCTTACGATATCTTTTCTCGTCTGCTTAAAGAGCGCATTATTTTTCTGAATGGTCAGGTTGACGATCATATGTCTAACTTGATTGTCGCCCAGTTGTTATTCTTGGAATCTGAATCTCCTGATAAGGACATCTACCTGTATATCAATAGTCCGGGTGGCTTGGTGACTGCTGGTATGGCAATTTATGATACCATGCAATATATCCGTTGTGATGTTTCCACACTTTGTATCGGTCAGGCTGCTAGTATGGGCGCCCATTTGTTGGCGGCGGGGGCAAAAGGAAAACGCTTTTCCCTACCTAATTCGCGCATTATGATCCATCAGCCTCTGGGTGGTTTTCAGGGTCAAGCGACGGACATCGAAATTCATGCTCGTGAAATTTTAAGCCTTAAGCAGCGACTCAATGAGATGATGGCAGAGCATACAGGTCAGCCGTTGGAAAAATTATCTGATGATGTGGAACGTGATTATTTCTTGACCGCACAACAGGCGAAAGATTACGGTTTGGTTGATGATGTGCTGTCGTCCCGCGCAGAATTGGGTGCAGCCGGAGGTTCGAATGACGAAACAGAGTAGCAGTGGCGATAATACTTTATTTTGCTCATTCTGCGGAAAATCACAGCATGATGTGAAAAAATTAATTGCCGGACCTACTGTGTTTATCTGTGATGAATTCATTGAATTGTGCAACGAAATTATCGTTGAAGAGTTGTCCGATGATAAAAAAGAGATCAAGGAAGAGACTGGTCTCCCTCGCCCATCAGAAATCAAAGCTTTTCTTGATGAGTATGTTATTGGTCAGGAATCCTCCAAGCGATTGTTGTCGGTTGCTGTCTATAACCACTACAAACGTATTGCGCATAATGCAAAAGATGATGTGGAAATTTCCAAATCCAATGTGCTGTTATTGGGCCCGACGGGATGTGGTAAAACCCTGTTGGCACAAACGCTGGCGCGTGTGTTTGATGTGCCATTTGTGATGGCTGACGCAACGACTCTGACTGAAGCTGGTTATGTCGGTGAAGATGTAGAGAACATTATTCTGAAGCTGTTACAGGCGGCTGATTACGATATTGAAAAAGCCCAGCGCGGCATTATCTATATTGATGAAGTGGATAAATTATCGCGTAAGGCTGAAGGCCCTTCGATTACCCGTGATGTGTCCGGTGAAGGCGTTCAGCAGGCGCTGTTGAAATTAATTGAAGGTACTATCGCGGCAGTACCACCACAAGGTGGGCGTAAACACCCACAACAGGAATTCATGCAGGTAGATACTACCAATATACTGTTTGTGCTTGGTGGTGCGTTCGCAGGCTTGGAAAAATTGATTGAAGCTAAAGGTAAGGGCCGATCCATTGGTTTTGGCGCAGAAGTATCGACTGAAGATGAAAAAGATATTGGTGTCACCTTAAGTCAGGTGGAGCCGGAAGATCTGATTAAATTCGGGCTGATCCCTGAGTTGGTAGGTCGTTTGCCTGCTGTTGCAACATTGAGTCAATTGGATAAAGAGGCTCTGTTGCGTATTTTGACAGAACCAAAAAATGCATTGGTCAAACAGTTCGGTGCGTTGATGGCTTACGATGAAGTTGAGCTATCCTTTAGTGATGGCGCACTTGAAGCGATTGCTGAAAAAGCGATAGAACGTAAAACAGGCGCGCGTGGATTGCGTGCAATCCTGGAATCGGTGATGCTGGATGTGATGTATGATATTCCAACCATGACAGGTGTAGAGAAGTGTATCGTGAATCGTGATGCTGTGGAAGGAAAGAGCAAGCCGCTGTTATTGTTGGCGGGTGATGGTGATGCTCAGCCTATTGAGGCTGCATCCTGAAGCTCACCTGGGTGTTTGCACCAGACTGTTCTGAATAGAAACATAGAATAGTGTTGAATAAAATTAGCATTCAATCGGCCAGTATGTGCGCTGAAGTTTTGCTGAACTGTATGTATCTTAATATGCCCGGAGCGGCATGTTTTTCTGTAATGAGGAGTACCACGTGGCCGAATGGGTAAATGACGAAGCCAAAGATTTGAACGTTGAATCCGAGCAGGAGGGAGTTCTTCCCGTTCTGCCTTTGCGCGATATTGTAGTGTTTCCACATATGATTGTGCCATTGTTTGTTGGTCGCGATAAATCAGTCAAAGCACTGGAAGAGGTGATGGCCTCTGATAAAAAGATTTTGCTGCTGGCGCAAAAAGATGCTTCTCATGATGACCCTGGTGCTGATGAACTGTACGGCGTTGGCACGCTCGGCAATATTCTGCAGCTGCTAAAGTTACCTGATGGTACGATCAAGGTGTTGGTTGAAGGTGGCCCGCGTTTGTTGGTCGATGAGTTGACCTCACAAGAGGAATATCTGTGTGGTCACTATACCTTGATGCCGGAAGTGAGCGAGGATGACCGTGAGCAGGAGAATGTGGCGCGCTCGCTGATTCAAAAGTTTGAAGCCTATGTGAAGTTGAATAAGAAGCTGCCTCCAGAAGTGATGGTGTCTGTCTCAGCAGTTGATGAACCGGGTAAGTTGGCTGATACCATTGCAGCGCACCTGAACCTTAAGGTTGAGGAGAAGCAGGCTCTGCTTGAAATCGCAAGTGTTACAGAGCGTCTGGAACGTTTGTATGGACACATGGAAGATGAGATGGAGCTGATGCAGGTGGATAAGCGCATCCGTGGCCGTGTGAAGCGTCAGATGGAGAAGAGCCAGCGCGATTATTACCTGTCCGAGCAAATGAAGGCGATTCAGAAAGAGCTGGGTGATGAAGATGGCGAAAGTGATCTGCAGCAGTTGGAAGAGAAAATTCAAAAATCAGGTTTGAGCACTGAAGCAAAAGAGAAGGCTGAAACAGAATTTAAACGTTTGAAAATGATGCCGGCGATGAGCTCGGAAGCAACTGTGGTGCGCAACTATCTGGATTGGTTGCTTGATATTCCATGGAAAAAACGTTCACGTGTTGGAAAAAATATTACAGTAGCTGAAAAGGTGCTGGATGAAGATCATTTTGGTCTGGAAAAGGTCAAAGAGCGTGTGCTGGAGCATTTGGCTGTACTTAAGCTGGTGCGTAAAATGAAAGGCCCGATTCTCTGTTTTGTAGGCCCTCCGGGTGTAGGTAAAACATCACTGGCTAAATCTATTGCACGCGCGACTAAGCGTGAATATGTGCGCATGAGTTTGGGTGGTGTGCGTGATGAAGCTGAAATTCGTGGTCATCGCCGTACCTATATTGGTTCGATGCCGGGTAAAGTGATCCAGTCGATGAAAAAAGCGGGTACCAAAAACCCACTCTTTTTGTTTGATGAGATTGATAAATTAGGGGCTGATTTCCGTGGAGATCCATCATCGGCATTGTTGGAAGTGTTGGACCCAGAGCAGAACCACACCTTTAATGATCACTATATGGAAGTGGATTACGATCTCTCCGAAGTGATGTTTATTACTACAGCCAATAGCTTGAATATTCCGGGTCCATTATTGGATCGTATGGAGATCATTCGTATCTCAGGTTATACAGAGCGTGAAAAGTTCGAGATTGCACGTCGTTATCTGCTTGAAAAACAGCGCAAAAACCACGGTTTGAAAAAAGCTCAACTTAATCTGGACGATTCTGCATTGACTGAAGTGGTGCGGTATTACACCCGTGAAGCTGGTGTGCGTGGTTTGTCGCGTACCTTGGCCAAGCTGTGCAGGAAAGTCGCACGCAATGTTGTGCAATCAGAGGATCAGGGATCGTTCAATTTAACTGCTGCAGATATTGAAACCTATCTAGGCGTGCGTAAATACAGGTTCGGTCTGGCGGAAGAGCATGACCAGGTAGGTGTGGTGACAGGACTGGCCTGGACGGAAGTCGGTGGTGAGCTGCTTCAGATTGAAACGGCCCTAATGCCCGGTAAAGGTAAATTGACCGTGACTGGTCAGTTGGGCGATGTCATGCAGGAGTCTATTCAGGCTGCTTTGACCTATGTGCGTTCGCGTGCTGAGCCGTTGGGTTTAAAACCGGACTTTCATCAACATGTTGATATTCATGTGCATGTCCCGGAAGGAGCTATTCCGAAAGATGGCCCATCTGCCGGTCTGGGGATGGCAACATCGATTGTTTCTGCCCTGACAGGTATTCCGGTGAAGAAACATGTTTGTATGACCGGAGAGATCACACTGCGTGGTAAGGCTTTGCCCATTGGTGGTCTTAAAGAGAAGTTGTTGGCCGCCCATCGTGGTGGTTTAACTGAAGCGATTATCCCTGAGGAAAACGCAAAGGATTTAAAGGACATCCATGCAGATGTTTTAGCAGGCCTTGAAGTGCATGTTGTGGGTCATATGGATGAGGTGTTAGACCATGCCTTGACTCGAATGCCAGTGGGCATAAGTATGGCCACAAGTTTTGTTCCTGGGCTCGTTGCAGGCATTTATTTGGATGATAAACTGCCTGATAACGTTGACGATAACCCGGCAGTAGCACATTAACAAAATAATAAAAAATAAGTTGACAGGACATGGGGTAACTTGCGTATAGTTCGCATCCCATTAAATGTGGCGGGAGGAATGATGAATAAAGCAGATTTGATCAACCATGTAGCAGGAGCAGCTGGCTTAACCAAAGGAGCTGCTGGCGATGCAGTAGAGGCAGTTCTTGGCGGTATTACAAGTACTTTATCAGATGGCGATGCAGTCAGCCTGGTAGGATTTGGTACATTCTCAGTAGCCGATCGTGCAGCTCGCACAGCGCGCAACCCACGTACGGGTGAAGCAATTGAAGTTGCAGCTTCAAAGGCTCCAAAATTCAAAGCTGGTAAAGCTCTGAAAGACGCAGTTAAATAAATCCCGAGAGTGGTTTTTTCCACTTTCTTTAAACAAGGGCTACGGAAGCCCTTGTTTTTATTCGGGCGCTTAGCTCAGCTGGGAGAGCAACGGCCTTACAAGCCGTAGGTCGCAGGTTCGAACCCTGCAGCGCCCACCATTTTGGCAGGTTTCGCCTTGTTAAATGAAACTTGTTTTGTGATCAATCTTTAGGGTTGATTTTAGGTTCGCAAATGATTACTTTGCGCACCGAACCGCTGGAGCGGTAGTTCAGTTGGTTAGAATGCCGGCCTGTCACGCCGGAGGTCGCGGGTTCGAGTCCCGTCCGCTCCGCCACATCGAAAGCCTCTGATGGAAACATCGGAGGCTTTTTTTATGCATCCATTTCTTTACAATGAACTAGGTGAATCATTCGGTCTCACTATTTCTCTGCAAAAGCTGTTTTGTTGTGATGGCGGGTGTATCCATATAAATCAAGTTCACCCTCTTTTAAGGTGACACATAGCATCGCAGAAGCATTGTTTGAATAATAGTGAACAAGTGATCATTACCTTTTTGTGTGTAGAAGTTGATAATGATGATCCACGACCATATTTAACGCTTTTATGTTTGCTCAGAAATGACAATCAATTCTACGATGTTTTCTCTGAACTCTGTCCATGAGTAACGTGATACCGGGTTGCCAAAAGGATTGATGATGATTTGGTGCTGGCGTAAACATGAGTAGTCTTCTTCGCGTGGGAACAGTTTCCTAATGGCATTCTGTATAGGGTCGCTCCATATAAAGCTATCTTTTAATCGATAACCAATCCAGATATAACCCTCACTCAATAGTTGTGCAAAGAGTGCTTCAGCATCTTCAGGAAGGGGGCTATTTACACTAAGAACCTGAATGTCCATCTCATCAGTATCGCCTGTATCACCCATCATATCATCAATAGTATGGCGCAGGGTGCGTTGTAGTTCATATGCTTCAGGGTTTTCGACTCTATACATGTGATAGCTGGTATGGGCTGCATAGGTGCCATAAAACGCACTCGGGACAGTGATATGTATTTCATGCGGTAAATTAAATCGTTGCAGTTCTTCCTGCAGTAATTGAGCTTGAGCACGATTTTCCAATACAGGGAAAATCTCGGGACTGGTGCCCTGCTCATTGATGATCGTGACCAGATGAGAAAGTACACTAGAAATACTCGCATAGGCATGTGCCTTTAGATGAGGGCTACGTGAAAGCAGAATTTTGTCGGCATTTTTGACATAAGGCCGCAGGAAATTCATATCTGCAAAGTTCCAGCGTACAATATCAATTTTAATGCGCTCATTAGCACCTGCTGTTTCATCTACGCGTTGACGGATATATGCCAGTTGATCAGTGCGTTCGGCATCACTCAAGTCATCAATTAAGGTTAACTCAATGGTGTCAAAGTCATCAAGCATGCGTTGTAATAGTAGTGGTAGGCTACCTACCCAGCCGGTAATGAGCAGTTTGAGGTGCTTGTTTGTTTGGGTAGGTTGCAAATCGAGGCTATAAGTAGTGGGAGTTTGTTCCAAATATTGATCGCATCGCTTGATGGTATACAGCGATTCAGAGAAGAGTGCGTTGGCACTGATGGATAAGCCCAGCAGTGAAGGTACTTGCATAGGTGTTTCAAGCTTATCTAGTGTATAGATGGGGTGAGGGTGCCCCTCGGCATCACTTATCGCAACAAGAATGACACCACGCAGAAGTAGTTTGGCTGCTAGTATTGTGACTGGCATAGACTGACTTTTATCCGGCAGAGTCAATGTGATTTGACCATTTTCACGTTGCAGTAATCCGCCCCACTCTGATATTTGTAGAGATGAATCTTCAGTGCGTTCAGGGATCATCATGCGTTCCATAACCTGATCAAAATCTTTATAGACAAGAATATTTCGGAACATATTGGCGCGCACATCTGCTTGCGATAAAACCACTGTTGGTTTGTTGTAAAAGTCAGTGGTATCCCATCCAACCTGTAACATATGTTTGTGGGAATCGAGGTGCGGTGCAGCAAGCCCGGGTGTTGTAACATTGACATAGATGTTCGGGTGGGCTTTTCGTACGGCGATCAAAGCATAACTTGCAAAAGCCAGGTTATCTGAGCTGCCAAACCCGTCAGGCACATTAATAGTGACCTGTCTGGCATGGCTTAGGTTGATTCGTCTCAGTGAGTTTTTATCTTCGGTTTCGCCCCAACGGTATGAGACCCAACTGTGTTCGATCAATGCTTCGGGTGTTTTTTCACTATTATTGAGAACCACTAATTTTAGATTTGAAAAGCTGCGTTCAGAGATGATTTTAAGTTGCTCCACAATGAATGGGGATACGTTGGACCAACCCAACATCACCATGTGATTGGTGATGTTCAGGCGTTCATTGCGCAACTTGGCCATTAGCCCGGAGACAATATGTGCCCCGATACCAATGAAAAAAGCAAAGATAAATACGCCAAAAATGACCGCGACGACGGAAAATATTGCAATGCCTGAACCCTGTGGAAAATGCACAGTATTGCCCGGGTCTGTGAACATGCGGAAAGCAAACCAGATGGGGGCAAACATGCCCTCATCGGCCAGGTTGATGATGCCATCCTGAGTATAATCAAAGGCACTGACAGTATAATGGCCGATGACACCACTGCCAATCGAGAGTACGGCCAATAGCAGTACGATCAGATTGATCTCCTGCATGAACTGTCCTTCACGCAGAACATCTTTAAGGTTGCGAATAATGACCATCCATGGGCGTAACAGGCGTACCAGTCGTAACATACGCAGTGCAGCACCATAAGGGATGAAAGCGAATGCCGGGATCATGACGATCGTCGCTATGGTGTCGACCCACCAGTAAATCCACTCCATGACTTTATCTTGTTTCGAATCATATTCGATGTTGCGCATAATGATCATGCGAACAGCAAGTTCGACGGAGAAGAAAATAATGATGATCCACATCATGATATCTTCAACAAAAAATGAGAGCAGGATAATAAGCGAAATCAGCATGCCGTAGGTTGGCGAGTACATTGCGCTTTGCAGATCCAGATAACGGAACATGCGTAGTGTACGCAATAGATAACAAGCGCGTATCAGGCGTGCGGCAGCGATATTTTCAGCATCAAGCGGGATGTTGAATATGGTAATTAACAGGGATGCAATACCAATAACATCAAGCACAAGAAAAAGTACGTCAATTTTTTGATTCAACGATGAGCGGTAGGGGTTCGTTTGACGCTTGTTGATGATGATGGCGATACGGAGGCCTAATTCGGCGATAAAGAATAAAAAGAGCACGGAGGCCAGCACTTGATTATGCGTAAAGGAGAGGGCAATCAGACCCATCATCAGGAAACCGAAGCGCGGGTGCATCAGGATCCATTCCATGTGATGATAAAATAGAGGTTTGTCGGCAATGACAGAACGTAGGTTGTGTACTTTCATCGTGGGCTCACTTGTGTTGCTTGTTTATGGGGGTACTGCATAAATGATCCGTCAAATGCTCTGCAACGATATTTTTTTGTATGATTATTTGCAGATGCAAGGTGTTTATACGCATCATCAACCGTGCTCAAGGTTGTCTGGCTGGAAATGCCGTTCTTGTCTGTAAATGGCAACTTCAAGCGCATACGTTATTTAACTGAACTGATGCGGCGTGTAAGCGCCTGACTAATGACCACTGCTTTTTCAGGAGGCAGAAAAGAGAGGATTTTACCGACCTTCTTTTCATCCATCAGTAGAAATATCTTTACAACAGTGACTAATTCCATACCGGAGATGACGGCTGCGGCACGATCAGGCTTCATACCTTCATAGACTGCTGTAAGGCGTTTCAATTTTTTATTTTTAATTTTGGACTCATCAGACAAGCGCTGCTGAATACTGGCTTCAAGCTGCTCCAGTTCAGTGATGCGGCGTTTCAGCTTCTCTTCGGCCTGTTGCAGATGTTGTTCACGTTGATCAAGCGTGTCTGCTCGTTGATCCAGTCCATCTTTAAGTTGTCGTAACGCGCCGAGTGTTTTGTCTTCAATAATACTTTTATGTGTGGATTGGGATGAAACCTCAGCGTTGGCGGAAGGGATCAAATAGGATTCAATCAAAGCAAGAGAGTCTGTAGCAGTCATGGTGTGAATAGCGTTGGGCTGTGCTATTACAGGTTGTTTTTGTAATTCTGGCAGTGGTATTTCATTCGCTACGATTGATTGAGTAGATGGCGTTTGTGTATTGCCAGATTCGGAGGATACCTGCCAAATATGCAGGCCTACTTTACTGCCAAATAGTAGTCCAATAATTGCAAACATAGTGATGGAAAGTTTACGCATACTCATCTCCTAACGCGCTGCCGTAGGCAGACGGGCTGCAAAGAGGTCATCGAGCTGACGTTGTTGTTTCTGTTCAGCCTTCTGGCGTTGCTGGCGTTGATTCTTCTGATGTGTTTTTTCACAATTGTGATGTTTGCGGAATGCTATATTGAATTTTTTCAATAAGTCCTGTTGTTGCGCTTCAATGTCATGTAAGCCGGAGTAAATAAGTGTAAGCATGGAATGCTGTTCTTGTATAGAGAGATTAAAGTCTTGCAGCAGAGATGCTGTATTGCGTTTTTTCATGACTTGGTCACGCTGTACATTAAGTTGCCGTATCCGGGAGAGAATGCCATTTTGTTGTTGTATGAGTCGTTGTTTATGTGCATGTAATTCAGACAGCTCAAGCTCTACTTTTTTGCGATCCTGTTCGCTGAGTTGAGCCAGTATTTTGGACGTACTGAGTTTCATGCTTGTCTCCTTGTATGTTAGCTGTTAACTACCAACCTACTTACAAGTTCTAGCAATCGCTGTGCCGAATTCTCTCTGGTGCAAACGGAATGTGTCTGTTGTTGCAAAAATTGGCGTATATCAGGCAATAAGGTGATAATATTATCAAGTTCCGGATTGCTTCCTGCCTCATATGCGCCTACTGAAATCATATCTTCCATGCGTTCATAGGTGGCAAGTTTTTGACGCAACGTGCGCATAGCTTGAAGTGCTTCCGGAGTGCTTAGTTGAGAATCTAATCTACTTACACTTTTTAGGATGCTAATAGCAGGGTAATGCCCTTGTTCCGACAGATGGCGGTCAAGAATCACGTGACCGTCAAGTATAGCCATGGAGGCATCAGCAATTGGATCAGCTTGCAGGTCATCACCTTCTACCAATACGGTATAAAAAGCGCTGATATCACCACTATCACCTTCTCCTGGGCCAGAGCGTTCAAGTAGTTCAGCAAGAATAGAAAAGCAGGAGGGGGTGTAACCTTTGCTCGTAGGGGGTTCACCAAGCATCAGTCCTATTTCACGTTGGGCCTGGGCTACTCTGGTTAAGCTATCCATCAGTAGTAGTACCCGTTTCCCATCTGATCGGAACGCTTCAGCGATGGTTGTCGCCATATTGGCTGCGCGCAGTCTAAGTACGGGGGGCATATCTGATGTGGCGACTATGACCACACTGTGCTGCAGCGCCTCAGCTCCGAGCGCAAGATCGAGAAACTCACGTACTTCGCGACTACGTTCACCGACCAGGGCAATAACATTAATATCAGCATCTGAATTGCGTGCTAACATACCCAGCAGACTACTCTTACCGACTCCAGCTCCTGCAAATAGCCCCAAGCGCTGTCCCCAGCCCATAGGCAGGCAGGCATCCATGGCACGAACACCCAAATTCATAGGTGTGTCAATAATATGACGAAAAAATGGATTTAGACGTTTACCATGTAGTGCATAGGTATGTTTTGAGGATAAAAACGTATTTGATTGTAGTGGTAAATCATCCATGGGCTTGCCCATACCATCAAGTACGCGGCCTAACAGGTGCTCGCTGACCTCAATTGATGGGGTCGTAGCAAGTGGTGTGATTGCATCTCCGGGGGCTATGCCGCGCGTGCTGCCAACTGGCATTAGTAGTGAATAATCACCGCGAAACCCGATCATTTCTGCTTCGATACTGTGCCCTGTACTGCAATGGATTTTGCAAGCGTGCCCAATGCTTGATGGTAAACCGGTTGCTTCCAGCATTGGCCCGAGCACTTTATGTACTTTGCCACGCACAGGAAACGCATTATGTTCATGGTGTTGCTGTAGCAGCTGTTGACGTTGTGCTGCATCCCATAGAAATGGTTTATGGCTATTTGGCATCTTTATCGAGGGCTGATGCATCAAGCAGGGCAGGTCTCAGTGTGTTGAGATAATCCGCTACAGCGGCGATAGGATCAATGAGAATATCCTGCTGGTTTGTAATGACTCTGCATGTGCCACTTTTGACTGTCGCATCTCGTTTCAAGGCGAGCATGGACGCTTCATCTTCAAGCAAGCGCTGGAAACTGGAATAATCATCCGGTGAAATGGCAATACGCAGGCCCGCGTTATCAGGTAGCTGATCTGAGGCTTGTTTGGCAATGTTCAATAAACTGTTCTGATCTGCTTTAATGGTTTCACCGACGATGGCTTCGGCAATATGTTTGGCAACATCCATGGCTGCTTCTGCGAAAGATTGTTGAATACTGCTCAGTGAGTTTTCGGTCTCTTTTAGTGTTTCCTGTAACGATTCAAGAATTTGTTCGCCACGCTTGCGGCCCAATTCCATGCCTGCTTTTTCACCGGCCAGATAAGCTTTCTCATAGGCTTCTTTTTCGACAATTTCTGCTCTGCCTTGTACCTCTTTAAGCATGCTTTCCAGCTGTTGCATGCGGTTCGTATTCAAATTAGGCGATGTGGATAGGTTTGCATCAATGGGACTGAAGGGGAACGCACTGCGTGATTGACTTGATTCACGATGGTCTTCCGGGAAAATAAGGGGGGTAAGGCTGCTCATCTCACTTATACCATATCATCGGTACTGCTGAGTGTGATGGCGCCATCATCATCCAGTTTGCGAATGATTTTGAGAACAATCTGTTGCGCATCTTCTACATCAGCAACTTTCATTGGCCCCATGACAGCCATATCTTCGCGCATGATTTCAGCCGCGCGTTGTGACATATTATCAAAGAATCGATCTCCGACTTCATCGGAACTGCCTTTAAGTGCTTTGACAAGATCATCGGAAGAGATGTGTTTGAGAATAGTTTGAATGTCGCGATCTGATAATTCTACAAGATCCTCAAAAATAAGTAACAACCGATCCACTTGTGCAAAGAGGGCTTCATCTCTGTCGCGTAATTGATCAAGGATGGGGCGTGCTACATCTTTTTCGAGTCCTTTGAGAATATCTACCACACTGACCATACCATCCAGACTAATACCTGACTCACCCTGCATGTCGGCAAGTTCTTTCTCGAGTGTTTCTTCGATGTCACGCACCAGTTCTTTAGGTACGGTATCAATTTTAGACATGCGAATCACAACCGATAACTGCATCTCTTCAGGTAGGAGCGCAATAACCCGGCTGGCTACACCCGAATCAATATGAGCCAGAATAAGGGCGATGGTTTGTGGGTGTTCATCTGCAATCGAATTGGCAATCATTGCCGGTTTCAGGCGTGATAGTTTTTCCCATATGGTCAATGTTTTAGGGGTATTCATTTCTGATAATATACGATCAGCACGATCCTGTTCGATGGCATACCGAAATAGAGAGACCACATCATTGTGCCCGGATCGCATCAGCGGATCTTCAGAGCGATGCATTTCTAAATATTCATCAATGACTGAATTGAGTACGTCGGTTTCAATTTTACCCAGGTCGGCCATGCGACTGCCCAACCGTTTTAACATTTTATCATCCATGTTCTGTACTAGTGGAGCTGAAGCTTCTGGCCCAAGCGCGAAGAGCAGAATAGCGGCTTTATCTTCGCCGGTTAATTGCTTGGTTTTTTTCATGCCGGATCTACCCATTCACGGAATACTTTATTGGCGCGGTCTGGCTCTTGATGAATACTGTGTTTGACTTGCTCCATATTGGCCAGGCGCGACATTGCCTCATTGGTAAGATGATTCGGATTGTTTACAGATCCTGACATATTTTGATCATCGTCATTGGCAGTGGACTCTTGAATGCGTGTTGCCAGTGGGCGCAGTACAAACCAAGCCAACAATAACAGCGCCAGCGCAGCAAGACTGTAGCGGGCAACCTGCATATAAAAGACCCGGTTTTCTGAAGCGGTGAGTGCTTCACTGTCCAGCACACTGGAAATATCTATCAAGGGCATACTTTGCACACTGACCGTGTCACCCCGGTCTTCATCATATCCCATGGCTCGCTCAATTAATTTTTGTATATCAGCAATCTCTTCTTTGCTGCGGGCTGTGAATATTTGCTCACCCTTATCGTCGGTTTTGTAGTGCCCTCCGACAATGGTGGCTACAGATAATTTCTGGATACTGCCAAAGGGGATCACGCGATGTTCCTGGGTACTGCTTATTTCAAAGTTGTTTACATCTTCGGTGCGTTTGGCGAGATCCTTAGGTTGAGTGCCAGTACTGGTGGCTGTGCCATTAGCGCCTGGGGTGTTGGAAGCCAGACCTGGTACACCCAAGGCTGCACCACCGGTTGAAGTGCGTTGTTCTGTACTGGATTTCCGACTACGTAACACTTGTTCATCCGGATTATAGCGTGTGTTGTTTTGGTCAACAAACTCACGGTTAATATCGGCAGAAACGCGTACAACTGCTTGGCCTTCACCAACTATTTGCTCCAACATACCGGATATACGTTGCTCCATGCGTTGTTCCAGTTTGCCTTGGTACTCTTGCATCGTTTGCCCTTCAGACATTGGGGCTTCTTTTTCATTGCTTGATAACAGTGTGCCGGAGGCATCAATTACACTGACATTGCTTTGATCCAAATTAGGGATGCTGGCAGCAACAAGGTTTTGAATGGCAATCACTGTTTTCTTGGGTAGGCGCTGTCCGCCGGCAAGCTGCAGCATGACAGAAGCAGTTGCTTTGCGATCACGCTCTGCAAATGCAGATTCTTTGGCCAGAACCAGGTGAATGCGGGCAGTATGCACTTGTGGCATCACTTCGATGGTGCGCGCCAATTCTCCTTGAAGAGCACGCTGCAGGTTAATTTTACGGGTGAAGTCACTAAGCCCGAACTCATTACTCTGGTCGAAAATTTCAAAGCCGGTGTTGCCTGATGGTGTTACACCCTGTCCGGCCAATTTAAGGCGCACCTGATAAACCTGATCCTCAGGCACCATGACTGTGCCGCCACCTTCTAAACGATAAGGGATATGCTCTTTTTGTAATAATTCTACTACGGATGCGGCATCTTTTTCTGCCATACCGGCATAAACAGACCGATAGGGTTTTTCCGATGACCATAACACCAGGCTGACAAAACCCGCCAGCATCAGGCTGGCAGCAGTGAATAACATGATTTTTCTATATTTAGCCAACACCTGTGGCACTTGAATGGTAGCACCCTGAGCAGCTTCCTGATTGCCTGCATCAATCAGTGTCGGGTTCATTTGATTTGCTGTCTGTGTATGTGGCGTCAATCCGTCAGCCATAATGGTGCACCTCTATATATGCTTTAATCTGCCTGTAAAATGTGGTGATGTGTTGGGGCTGCTATACTTGCATGCGGATAATTTCGCGATATGCATCAACCAGTTTATTGCGTACGCCAAGCATCATTTGAAAAGACAGTTCGGCTTGCTTCATTGCCAATAATGTTTCTGCAGTGCCTTTGCCAGTATCTGTGCCGGTGGCAAGATCGACAGAGTCTTTTGCGGCGGCTTTAACATCGGTATTCACCTGTTCAGTGTAGGCTTGCAACAGCGTAGCGAAGTTGTTTGCACCGGCAGATGTTTTGCCGACATCCTGAAACTTGTTGCCGGGGGTCGTGATTGAGCTAGGTCCAGGTGAGGATTGATATCCATGAATATTCATGCGGAACTCCTATCGAAGTAATTCGAGTGATTTTAAAAACATCCGTTTGGATGCTTCCATAGTAGTGACATTGGCTTCAAAGCTTCTGGCAGCGCCATTCATATCGACCATCTCTTGAACCGGGTTAACATTGGGCATCTTCACAATACCATTGCTATCTGCATCAGGGTGAGATGGATCATACACCTCGCGAAATGGTTTATTATCCTCCGCAATATAAGCGGCTTTGACTGACTGATGTTTATCAGACTGAAAAGCGCTATTGAATACATGTGAAAATGTTTGTTGCGGTGTAACAGCCTGAAATACAACTTGCCGGCGCTTATATGGGCCACCACCATTTTCAGTGCGGGTGGATTCTGCGTTAGCAATGTTTTCAGAGACAATGTCCATGCGCGTACGTTGTGCTGACATGCCTGCGGCACTGATGTGCATCGAAGATAGTAGATCACTGGCCATTAGCGGTTACCTTCCTTGATAGCATTCAAGAGGCCGGAAAGTTTTCCGCTAATGAGTTTCATGGAAAGCTCATGCATCAGTTGGTTTTCGGACATACGGGCCATTTCAGCTTGAAGATTAACGCTGTTGCCATCAATTTTGCGTGAACCATTCTGTTGATAAACGCCACCCAACGCTGGGGCAAAGTCGCTATCTGCAATATGGCGCGGGTTTGTGGTGCTAACTTTTGAATGGGTGCCTGAACTATTCTGAGCGGCTAAAAAATCAGCGAAGTTACGGCTGTCAGCCTTGTAATTGGGAGTATCCGCATTGGCAATATTACTGGTGATCGAGCTTTGCATCTGTTCGCGTGCGACAAGTGCTGATTTGAGTCGGTAAAAACCGCTGCCGAACATATCCATGTTTACACTCCCTGCCGGCGTTCCTTCGCTGGTACATCGTTTTTTAATGAGGAGATGGCTGTGTGATCGTCAATTTTTTACCATCGCCTAAACCCTATCCAGCAAATGCCATGCCAGAATCGTAGGTGTGGAGTTTATTGCGCAGTGTTCGGATACTTATGCCAAGCAATTGGGCTGCTTCAGTACGATTGCCTTGCACATGCACCAGGGTTTTTTCGATGAGCGTGCGCTCCATATCTCTGATCGAGACACCCGCTTGCACTGCATCACCTTGCTCATGCGCCATATTGGCCGCCATGGGATCATCAAGGCAGAGGTGTTCGGGTATGATCAGTTCGTCTACAGCCATTAAAAAGGCGCGATGCATGCAGTTTTCCAGTTCGCGTGCATTGCCTGGCCATGCATAGCGTTGCAGTTGATCAATGGCTTGCGGTGATAGCGCTGGTGCTGGCCTACTATACATCTCTGAAAAGCGTTGCAGAAAATGAAGCGCTAAAGGTTTGACATCATTATTGCGCTGGCGCAATGGAGGCAGTTGAATGCAAACGACATTAAGGCGGTAATAGAGATCCTGACGGAAAGAACCTTCCTGTACTGCTTTTGTCAGGTCCCTGTTGCTGGTGGCAATGACACGCACATCAATTTTAACGGGTTTGCTGCCACCTAGACGGTCAACTTCGCCTTCTTGCAGCACGCGCAATAATTTGGCTTGCAGATGAACCGGCATTTCGGTGATTTCATCGAGTAGCAGTGTGCCTTTGTGTGCCAACTCGAATTTACCGGGACGAGCTGAAGTGGCTCCGGTAAAAGCACCTTTTTCATGACCGAACAGCTCAGCTTCCAGCACGCCTTCAGGAATAGCAGCGCAATTGATGGCGATAAAGTTGGCATTTTCACGATTTGAACAGGCATGCACATAGCGCGATAATCGTTCTTTTCCTGTTCCTGATTCGCCGACAACCAGAACTGAGGCATTGCTTGGTGCGATCAGGGCAACACGGTCGAGAAGTCGGCGTGTTTCCAGATCTTCGGTGACAAACATCTCTTGTGTATTGTTAGCCTTGGTTTTTTGTACATCAGCCTGTTTGGCCAAGGCGCTCTGATGGCCACTTTTACGAATGTAAATTTCCAGGACTTCATCAGGTACTGGCATCAACCTGTAATCAATAGCCCCCAAATGCATAAGATTAGCGCCACGTTCGCTTTCTCCACTATCCGTGATGATAACAATATTGGCTTGTGGGTTAGCCTCAAACAGACGGCGGACGATAGATGGTGAAGTGATACTATCCCATATAAAAATCAAGGCATCAGCACTTAAATCGGCCTGAACACCCTCAATTGGAAGTGACTCAATATGGGTCTGTGGCAGCAGTTCTCCAAATTGTATGCGCAATTCGGATTCTTCATGGGCGGGAAATCCGATCATACTGACATTGGATAAGCTCATGGTCTTTCTCCCAATAATAAACTGGCTTGTTCATCTGCCAGAGTCAATTTTGCAAGCGATGTGAATCTTCCACCGGTGCTGTCTGCGGCAAGCTTTTGCAGTCGCTCAGTGCCTTGCTTTGTTTCACCGGTGCGTATTTGACATATTCCCATGTGGTATTCCCATTCGCTATCACGGTTTTCTTGCGCTGTTTGTTGGAATAGTTTGAATGCTTGTGCAAATTCCAGTGCTGTAAATAAATTATTGGCTTGTTTATGTAGTCCACGTGCAGCATCAGCACCGTTGCTTTGGCGATATTTCTCCCACGCCCGTGCGGCGCTATGCCATTGTGATAAGGATTCCGATATGGCTGCTTTTGTTTGCCAATATGATAGTCGTGATGCATTTGTCATATCATCAGGGCGTACGGATGAGAGTGTTTGGCGAGCTTGCTCAGCATGTTTCTGGGTAAGCTGCATGCGTGCAACAATCAGTAACATTTCTGGCCGATACATACTGAATTCATGGCGGTTAAGCCAGCGTAAAATATTTTTTACCCCGGAAGGGTCTTGTCGATCCATCCATAAATGGGCCAGCTCAAGCATGGTGTGCTCACCTCGGATGCTGTGTTTGTTTTCTTTATATAGCGTGTTTAATATCTCTTCAGCTCCATCAAAGAGCATTAGCATGCGCATGGCGTGGGCAATACCCAAGCGCAGTTCTTGAGATTGATTATTGCCGGGCCGCAGTTGTGAAAACTGGCGCCATATATTGACAGATTTGATCCAATCTTTTTTAGAAAGTGCTTTTTCAATACTGTTATTCATCCATAGCATACCCTCATGTGAGGCTGCTTTGGCAATATGGCTATCGAGTGATGCGGAGGCACGCGCATAAGCTTGTAGGGCGGGGAATGCGCTTTGCGTTGTTTTGCTTTCATTAAGCTTATTATTGTCCTCTTTTTGCAAGCGCACCCACAATCGCGCCAGATCCAGAATCGCTTCATCCTCAATAATGGATAACTGGTTGTTCGTAGCTATTTTTTTTAGTGATATCATGACCGGAATAAGTTTGTCACGCGTCGTTTCATCTTTGAACTCAAGCATTAGCTTGCGCATGAACGCTTGCCTGCCAATCATTGTTTCTGCCTGAGCGGCGGATAATATGCTGTACTCTTTGATGGCTTCTTTAATGGTGGTCTTATCTTTGGCCAGGAGGTCAGCATGTATGAGTCGAATGGGTGCAGCATGTTCGGTTTCAATATATTTACCAATAAATAGTTCACACATTTGTAATGTGTTGGGGTCATTGTCAGCTTGATGCATCAATTGAATGTAGGCAGAAAATAGCTTGGGCTCATCGGCGATTAAGTCCGGCCATTTTTTGTAGATAGTCTTAAAGTTTTTGAACGCGATATCTGGGCGACTTTCACCGATATCGATAATAGCCATCCATGCCATGCCAATGGCCTGATCGCGGCTTTTATGGCTTACCTGTAATCCGTATTGCAAGAGATCACTTCGGGCATAGGAAAAGTTTCTGAGCTGTATATGAATACGAGCCATTAACAACCAGGCACGGCGAAGGCTGCTGGGCTGTTGATCTTGGGTGATGATCTCTCGGGCAGCAGTGATAGCCATTTTTTCATTTCCGGATTTCCAATAAATCCAGGCTAGTTTCCAACGTAATTCGATGGCTTCTGTGCTGTCGGGAAACTCTTTAAGTACAACATTAATGGCTTGGGTTGCACTGTCTATTTTTTCGAAGTGTCTGAAACTGGTGCGCATGATTTCAGCTTGTGCAATAAGGTCGAGTAAGCTCAATCGATCAGTAGGGGATTGGTTGCTATCTTTTAATATACGCTGAGCAGTTTTAATGGCTTGTTTAGGGTTACCACTGTTCAGGTAGGCGTGAGCTGCCTGAGTAGCACCACCTTCCTGGCTGATTGCTATACAAGGGAAGCTTGATAGTAGTAATATGGTCATGAAAAAAATACGCAAAATGGCAATTTAAACGCAAGATTCATGCCGGATGTTGGGTCTGGGCAATCGCATTAAAATATTTAAAAGCATTTATCGCAAAGCATGCAAAGTAAACCTTTATATTTTAATATATTGGGCTTTATTTGTATAAACCACACGATAGTGATCAGATGTATATCTCTACTTTTTACTAGGGTGACTGCTGACGTGCTTGGTGGTGAAAGCAACTAATGCGATATTTTGGGTTGATTAGCTTGGTTGCAGGCCTTTCTTCTTTATTTTTTCAACCAAGGTGGTGCGATTCATCGCCAAAAAATTGGCGGCTCTGTTTTTGTTCCAGTCGAATCGTTGCAGAGCAGAGAGAATAAGATGACTCTCAAATTCATCTACTGTGGCTTTTAAGTCGATGCTGCTGGCCGTTTTAACATCCATCTGAAAGCTTTGTAGCACTCTGTCTTTATCACTAATCATGCGGCTGGGTAGATCTTCCAGTTCCAGGATGCCTTGCCGCTTCAGGGTAGTGACGCGCTCGATAAGATTTTGTAATTCGCGCACGTTGCCAGGCCATTTATAATTTAGCATGGCACGGCTGGCATCATCCGAGATGCCTGTGATTTCTGCGCCTTTGTCTTTATTGAAACGTTGAATGAAATGTTCGGCCAATAAAATAATATCCTCACCACGCTCTCTTAAGGGGGCGAGGGTGAGTGGAATGACATTAAGTCTGTAATATAAATCCTCTCGGAAACGTCCGTTGGCGATTTCTTTTTCTAAATCCCTGTGGGTTGCAGCAATGACACGCACATTGACTTCAATACTTTGCTGGCTGCCGACCGGTTCAAAGCAGCGCTCTTGTAGCACACGCAGTAATTTCACTTGCAGTTTGGGGCTCATGTCGCCAATTTCATCCAGGAAGATGGTGCCGCCATTGGCAATTTCAAAGCGCCCGGGACGGGAGCGAATAGCTCCGGTGAAAGCGCCCTTCACGTGGCCGAATAGTTCAGATTCAAGCAATTCTTCCGGTATGGCTCCACAGTTGATAGAGACCAGAGGTTTACGGGAACGGGTGCCACTTTTATGCAGTGCTTTAGCCAGGACCTCTTTACCACTGCCTGATTCGCCCGATATCAGTACGGTGCTGTCTGAGTCTCCTAGCAGCTTGATGGTTTCCTGCAGTTTTCGGATAGAATCGCATTGGCCACTCAGTCCATCATGGGCATGCTGACTATGGATTTGTGCACGCAGGGAGTGATTGTCTTTTTTAAGTTGTCTGTTTTTCATGAGTTCGCCAATGCGAACAAGTAGTTCATCAATATCAAATGGTTTTTTTAGAAAATCATTGGCTCCAAGACGCACAGCATCTACAGCAGTGTCTATTTCGGCGTAGCCGGTCATAATGATGATGCCCATATCAGGGTCGCTTTTGCGAAATTCACGCATCAACTCAATGCCGTTGCCATCTGGTAAGCGCACATCAAGCAGCGTTAAATCAAATTTACCAATATTCATCGCTTCGCGAGCGCGATTAGCGTTAGCGGCAGCCGTGACATGAAATCCGGATGACTCCAGTGATTCCTTTAAAATTTCACGAAATTCGTTGTTATCTTCAACCAGCAGGATAAATGCAGATTGTTTCACGATTGGCGGCCCCTTTGTTGTCGGTCTTCGAATGGTATGTGAAAGTCAAAATAATGACGCACAACATTTTAAAAGCAAGCATTCTGAATATTGTAGCCTCGGGTTTTCTGTATGGAGATGCGCTAAGCTGCTGTTTCATATTTTAATTTCGATCTGTTTTCAGCTTGGGTTAATGTCGCTTAATGGGCTCTATGGTTTGTTTAAGCTCTTTGTGCATAAGGAATATATTTTGACGCTTATAAATTATTAAAGTCGATCACAAAGCCGCCGATAGATCTCGTATAGATATATTATACTTTACCACGATGGAGGTTTGCACATGGCTATTAGTATTCAACCCGTCGATGGTTTAATTAA
>JAUZQJ010000131.1 GCA_030951045.1 Mariprofundus sp. | reverse complement strand
ACAATTTGATTTTCAAAGATAACTCTTTTTACACCCCTAATCCCGAAGTTTCGGGACTCAAGGGGACAATTGATTCTGTGAAACGTTAATATAAAGTATTAAACTTGCCTGTCCAATTTTAGCGAGAAAGGTCAATTAATTCTCTAAAATTTTTGAGTTAAGGAATGTCCCCTTGAGGGTCCCGAAGCGTCGGGATAGGGGTATTTTTATTTGTTACTGTTATTAATTAAAGGTTCAATGGTCTGTTCTAGACACAACAATACACTAAACATGTTTTTTTTGATATCCATATCGGTAAATCTTAAAAAGGTGATATCATAAGCTTCTAATTCTCTCTGCCTTTTTACATCATAATCTTCTTTAAAATCATGACTATTGCCGTCTATTTCTATGGCTAATTTTAGCTCATGACAATAATCTACTATGCAGCAGCGCTGACTAAGTGTCAATAATAAAGAAAAAATCATTCGTTGCTAGCAACTGTATATTGAACTCATTTATCCCGATACGCTCCGCAATCGGGATTCGTTCGGCTTACAAATTTCAACACACTACTCTGTTGAAATTTGAGTCTCACGAATAAAAATCAACAATATATTCCAAAAGAGGTACTTGTCTGTGGAATTGCACGCCAAAACCACGTTGTTATATATTTTGCCATAACAATACTTCAGATAGAGTACTGTTCTTTCTGAGTTGTCGTGCAAGCGCTTTTAATTTAGGATTATATGGGATTATTTTGTTAACCACTTTACAATTTGATTTTCAAAGATAACTCTTTTTACACCCCTAATCCCGAAGTTTCGGGACTCAAGGGGACAATTGATTCTGTGAAACGTTAATATAAAGTATTAAACTTGCCTGTCCAATTTCAGCGAGAGGACAATTTATTTTGTAAAATATGTTGTTGGTTTCCCGAATCGCTTTGCTCTCGGGATTTTGTAAATTTATACCCCTTATTTACAACAGCATACATAACACTTAATACCTGATACTTAATACAAACCTACTTCTTCTTCAGTTTATCGCTAAATTTCTCGGCAGCGCTAAAAAAGGATTGCCACCAATTTTTATTAGCTTTGTCATTGCCATAACCATAACCATAACCATAACCGTATCCGTAACCATAACCTTTTTGGTGGTCGGTGTCATTAAGCAGCATCGCCATATTGTTTAGGCGTTTTTCTTTATACAAGGTTTCTGGCACAACCAACAAGCGTTTGTCTAAATAATTGGCACGCGCCACATAAATAAACATATCGGCATAGGTATTTAACAATAAGGTGTCTGTCACCAAATTGACAGGGGCTGTATCTACAATAATATAATCGTAAGTGGCTTTAAGATTTTCGAACAGTAGTTTAACACGGGGGTTCATCAACAATTCAGCTGGATTTGGCGGAATAGCCCCCGAACCTATAATATCTAGATTACCAAGATCTGGATGTTTAAATTTGATATCGTTTTCTTTGATGCTGCTATCTGTGATATAATTGGTGATGCCATTACGGTTTTCTATCCCTAAATACTGTGTGATTTTTGGGGCCCGTAAATCCATCCCAATCAAAACAACTTTTTTACCCGATAGGGCTAAAGTCCCTGCCAGATTAATGGCAATAAACGATTTTCCTTCGCCACTAATAGTGGAGGTTATAAAGATAGATTTGCCTTGATTGTGTTTGGCACTGCTTGTTAGCATAAAATCTAAATTGGTGCGTAACAATCTAAAAGCCTCGGCGCTGCTAGAACGCAAGTCGCCACGCATAATAATTTGCTCTTTTGTTTTTTCGGCTGGGATATCTCCTAAAATAGGAACGTGTAATAATTTTTCGAAATCCTTACGGCTGTGAATCTTGGTGTCTAATAAATCGCGGATATAAATAATAACAAAAGGAATTAATAAACCGATTAAGATGGATGCCAACAATACGATTTTCTTTTTGGGTGAAACCGCAATGTCATTGCTAAAAGCCGCATCAATAATTTTGGCATTGGGCGCTGTAACGGCTAGACTGATGGCCGTTTCTTCGCGTTTTTGCAAAAGGTATAAATATAGGGTTTCTTTTATTTGTTGTTGGCGCTCAATGGCACGGTATTCTTTTTCTTGTTGTGGGACTTCGGTTATTTTAGCATCAATAATTTTTTCTTGCGCATTTAAATCGGATAAGGCAATTTGGATGCTTTGTTTTGTATTGCTCAAACTTTTTGTTAAACTCTGTTTTAGGAATTGCAACTGCGCATCTAAATTTATAACGACAGGGTTTTGTAAACTAGAACTTTTTAAAATCCGGTTGCGTTCTAAAAGCAACTCGTTGTATTTAGCCACTAAGGTGGCGATGGTAACATCGGTCAAGCCTAAGTTGGTGGGCAATAATTTACTTTCGCCCTTATTCTGATTTAAATAATCGATCATAAAATCGGCTAAGCGTTCTTGGGTATTGGCCTCTAAAATGCGTTTTTTTGTGTCAGACACATTTTCTAAAAACAAAGTCGCTTCAGACTTTATGTCGGTTAATTTGTTTTTACGTTTATAGGTGGCGGCATTGGTTTCAACAAGACTTAGTTCGCTGTTAATAATTTGCAATCTGTTTTCAATAAAGTCCGCTGTGTTTTGCGACACCATATTTTTATCACCAATGGCGTCATCGTTGTATTTT
>JAUZQJ010000130.1 GCA_030951045.1 Mariprofundus sp. | reverse complement strand
GGTTATTTTTGCGACGTTCTGCGTGACCTCATCAGGGGATTCCCCCGCCACGATATCGGCTATCGTCAGCTGCCCGAACTCCTCGCGCGTATAACCAAGATGTTCGTGTATTTGCGCATTGAACGCCTCGATAGCGCCTGTCTCAGCATCAATCAGCAGCATGGCGTCAGGGGCATGTTCGAAGGTCATACGGAAAAAGTGTTCCGATTTCCGTAGCGCTTTCTCAACGTGCTTGCGCGCCGTGGTTTCCACGGATACAACCATAATGTGATCAATTAAACCTTCATCATTATTCACCGGGATAAATGTAGAGTGATACCATGACGGGCTTCCCTGAAGATCACACACACGGTATTCCTGTGCAACAATTTTCCCTGTTGCCTTCACGCTCTGCAAACATTTGCTCGCAATCTTTCGGCTCGATTCAGGATAAAAATGAAAAGGATAGGGTTTTCCGTAATACTCGCTGATGTTATCTATCTTCAGCGCCCTGGCTCCCGAAGCACTCATATATTGCAGATTAAAATCAAGATTCACAACTTTTGTGCACACAGGCGAAGCATCGAGCCATGTATGACTTCTTCGCTCCGATTCCAGCAAAGCCTCCTCTGTCTTTTTCCTTTTAGTAATATCCTGAAATGTAAGCACAATGCCATCGATAACATTGCTAATTGTGCGGTACGGGCGCAGACGCATGAGATAGGTTTTGTGATCATTACTGATTACCTCTTTCTCTCTGATAATGAGATCATCGAGCACCCCGCTGGCCTCCTTAGTCAGATTGACATCCTCAAGCATGGTGGAAAAGTGTTTGATAGGGCGACCTGAATCGGAGGCGGCTAGCGGAATGATATTGCTAATCCGGGGTGTAAAACGCCGGATGCAGAATTCAGTATCGAGGAAGGTTGTGGCAATATCGGTACTGTCGAGCAGATTTTTCATATCGTCGTTGGCGCTCGACAGGTCATCAATCCGGCTTTGCAGTTCGGCATTGACCGTTGAGAATAAGAGAGGGCCAGGCTTTTACTATTTGACTTTGGAAACAAAGGGCAGCCCTTGTTTTGCGCATTATCGACATAAGCCTTAATCAATCGACTCACCGTAGAATGATGGAATCCGGCAATTCTGCGGTGGTTGCATCGTGTATCAAGAATAGGCGGTGAGGACTCAGGGACAGCTTTACCTTCTACTTTTTTGAGTCCTCATAATAATCTGACCGTCCGGGTGTGGCCGAACCCAGCCGATCGCCGAATGTCACAATTAGTCATTATTACAGAAGGGTGCCTTTTTGGATAGCACTGACCTGCAGTTTTTTTTGCAATAGCCTGCTGGATTAATAGCCGCCTGCACTTATTTTTATCGAACATCTACACACCTGACTTACTTGGGATCACACTCAATCAGTCCAAAAAAAAGGGCCGCCGAATGGGCAGCCCTTTGTGAATCATGATTTTATAACTCTATTTACTACAGCAATCATCAGATTCGCATCCGCCTTCACCACAGCACTCTTCATCACCGTGCACATGGCCGTGCTCAAGTTCTTCAGCAGTAGCATCTCGAATATCCACAATAGCAACATCGAAATTCAGCTGCTGCCCAGCCAATGGATGATTACCATCAACAGTGACATTATCACCATCTACATCTGTAATACGCACCATCTGCAAACCTTCGCCATCTGGCAGTTCAGCCTGGAATTCCATGCCGATCTCAACGCTTTCAACATCGTCAAACATGTCGCTTGATACAATTTCAACCATTGCAGGATCAAATTCGCCATAAGCATCAGCAGCATCAAGTGATACTTTCAATTTATCACCAACAGCCTTGCCTTCGAGTGCAAGCTCAAGACCCGAAATAATATTTTCTTCGCCATGCAGATATACCAGTGGATCTCTGCCTTCGGATGCGTCGATCACTTTTCCGCTATCATTGGTCAAGGTGTAGTGAAATGAAACGACTTTATGGTTATCAATCTGCATGTTTTTCTCCGTAAACAGGGCTCTTGTCTGTTATCCATCCTGTTGTGGCGCGCACCCTACCCAAAGCGGGATAACACACAAATAGACACGAATACCCCAGAGTATCAGTGCTGGCTAAGGTTTTCTTAATTACGTGCAAGGTTTAGCTAAATAGCAAGTTCAATTGCACTCTTATCAACATTGTTTACGGCTTGTTCGAGTGCCGCTAATGAAACAGCAATAGCATGTTTGGTCAGGTCATCTGTTAAATGAAACTCTTTATCAAACTTCATATTTACACGAGGAACGCTCATTGATCCGTCCACCACAACAGATGCATTCATCGCATGTAAAATGAGTACCAGTGAACTGTGTGAGCGCACTGCACCTAAAGGGCTGGTTGATACACTGGTTGATACAACGGGTTTTGATACCAGCACGCCGGTTGATACCAGCCAATCAAGCAGGTTTTTTAAGGCCCCTGAGATACCATAAATATATTCAGGTGTACTAATAATCACACCGTCTGATGCTTTTATTTTTAACATGAGATCAGCAACAGCTAGCGGTATATCGTGATCAGCCGAATTGGGATTAAATATAGGAATATCCTTTAATCCATCAAACACGGTAATGTTTGTCTCATTCGAGGTTAATTCTGACATCGCTCTAAGCAGGGCCATATTGTATGAACCAGTTCTAATACTGCCTGGTATCGCTAATATTTTCATAAGGCCCCCCTACCCTTTATCTATTAGAACTACATCATGAAGAATGATCAATAGATTATTCATAACAACAAACACTGTTTTATTTTATCCAGCATTTAGCCAATCACCGATTCAGTTATGGAAACAAACCACCCGTCCTGATCACTCCTTCCATACGCTTAACAATATTAAGCAATCAAATTCAGGGCCGCATTAAACGTCTTACTTGGTCGCATAGCAGCATCCAGTTTGGCAGGGTCGGCATGGAAATAGCCACCCAAATCCAAAGCATTACCCTGTGCTGCATTAAGCTCTGCTACAATTACATCTTCCTGCTCTGTGAGTGTTTGTGCCAATGGTGCAAACTGAGCCTGCAACTGGGCATCATCAGATTGTGCAGCCAATGCCTGAGCCCAATAAAGGGTAAGATAAAAGTGGCTGCCACGATTATCGAGTTCATTGACACGACGTGAGGGTGATTTGTTGTTTTTCAGGAACAGACTATTGGCGTCATTCAGTGCATTCGCCAACACCAGTGCTTTGGCATTGCCAGTTTTAGCAGCCATATCCTCAAGTGACACGGCCAGAGCCAGAAATTCACCCAACGAATCCCAACGCAGATGCCCTTCCTGCACAAACTGCTGCACATGTTTAGGGGCAGAACCACCCGCACCTGTCTCAAACAGTCCACCACCGGCCAAGAGAGGTACGATAGAGAGCATTTTGGCACTGGTTCCCAGCTCCAGAATCGGGAACAGGTCAGTCAGATAGTCACGCAGTACATTACCTGTCACAGAAATAGTATCCTGCCCAGCTTTGACACGCGCCAGTGCATGGCGAACGGCATTGACCGGAGACATAATCTGAATATCCAGACCACTGGTATCATGATCTTTCAAATAACGGGTAACGATTCCGATCAGATTCGCATCATGGGCACGCTTTTCATCAAGCCAAAAAATAGTTGGATGACCTGTCGCTCTGGCGCGATTCACAGCCAACTTCACCCAATCCTGAATCGGAGCATCCTTGGCCTGACACATACGCCAGATATCACCTTTTTCTACGTCGTGTTGCATCAACACATTACCGGCTTCATCGACTACACGAACCGTTCCATCAACAGGAATCAAGAACGTTTTGTCATGCGAGCCATATTCCTCGGCTTTCTGCGCCATCAAACCAACATTGGCCACATTACCCATCGTGACAGGATCAAAGGCACCGTTTTCTCTACAGAAGCTAATCGTCTCCTGATACACGCCTGCATAACAGCGATCAGGAATCATCGCTTTCATGTCATGCAGCTTGTTATCAGCGCCCCACATCTTACCTGATGAACGAATTGCAGCGGGCATTGATGCATCAATAATTACATTACTTGGAACGTGTAAATTGGTAATTCCTTTGTCAGAATCAACCATCGCCAAGGCCGGATTAGAGTCATAAACAGCCAGAATATCAGCTTCGATTTCGGCCCGTTTATCTGCTGGAAGACTGGCTATTTTTGCATATACATCACCAAGACCATTGCTGGCATCCACACCAATCTCTTCAAACAGAGCTGCATGTTTTTCAAATACATCCTTATAATAAACAGTCACTGCATGACCAAACATAATGGGATCAGACACTTTCATCATGGTCGCTTTCAAATGCAGTGAAAGCAAAATACCACGCTGTTTGGCATCATCAATCTCTTTGGCATAAAATGCACGTAAGGCAGACCGGCTCATGACAGATGCATCAATCACTTCGCCTATCAATAACGGAGTACTTTGTTTAAGCACCAAGCTATTCCCTGCCGCATCAGTCAGTTCAACTTTCACATCACAGACTTTATCAATAACAACAGACAGCTCACTGCCATAAAAATCACCATCAGACATATATGCTACATGTGATTGTGAATCGCTGCTCCAGGCCCCCATTGAATGCGGGTTATCCCGAGCATACTGTTTTACCGCATCGGCCACACGGCGATCCGAGTTGCCTTCACGTAAGACCGGATTTACAGCGCTACCCAACACCTTGGCATAACGCAATTTTATCGCTTTTTCTGCTTCATTCTGAGCATCTTCCGGATAGTTCGGAATATCATAACCATGCGCCTGCAACTCTGAGATCGCTGCACATAATTGAGGAACCGAAGCACTGATATTCGGCAATTTGATAATATTCGCTTCCGCTTCTTTTACCAAAGCCCCCAACTCACTCAACGCGTCCGACTGCTTCTGCTCTTCACGAAGATTGTCCGGGAAATTGCTAAGGATGCGGCCAGCCAGTGAAATATCTTTCGTTTTCACATTTACATTTGCCGCTTTACTAAATGCCTGCACTACTGGAAGCCATGAATAGGTAGCCAGGGCTGGTGCTTCATCAGTTTTGGTATAAATAATGGTAGGATTGTTAGAAGTCATGGTTCTTCCTTGGCAAGTATTGGTGGAAATTTTGGATGCGGGTGAGTTTAACAGCAGTAGGGTGATTAAGCAGTCATAAATACCGTAAGCGAGGCAATCCAATGATTACAAATGCAGAAAGGGCCTTATGAATAATGGGTTCGTGGCCATGTAGATAGTTAATAACGGAAAACGAAGAGGCAATCACAAACGTTAAACAGAGCAACAAGAATAAGGTGGCATATATACTACTCTCACCCGGAGAGTAATTTTTATAACCTGAAAACAGTAATCTTGCCTTTGCCTCGGAAACCATTTCACCTCCGTTTCTGCCAACGCTATTATAGACTAATTGTCAGTCCTTAGCTCAAAATTTAGCATTTAAAAAAGCGAGGCTGATAAAGCGACAATAAGCTGGTTTCTAAACGTGGAGATTGAATGATCAGGAAATGAACATGATGAGGTTTGATTTAATCAAACGTCCTTTTTTTCTGATCTTCAAGCATGGCCGTTTCAATCAAATGACCGGGCAGTTCTTTCTTCGTCTTACCGGCCAGTCGCCCCAGTTGATCAATTTGTCGAATCACATTGCCTGGGCCCTTTGTAATTCGACCAAGTGCTATGTCATACGAATCTTTTGCCTGATTTAGTCGGCCACCGACATCTTCAAATGCTTTCACGAAATCTACAACTTTATCATGTAATTTACTGGCGCGGTCAATCAGGCTCACCATATTTTCACTCTGTTTCTCATGTCGCCAAAGTTGCTCAATAAGCTTCAACGTCGCATAAAGCGTTGATGGCGTCACTACAGCCACGCCCTTATCAAAAGCCATTTCAAAGATACCCTGATCAGCTTCAATGGCCATCAGATAAGCACCCTCGATAGGCATAAACATCAACACGTAATCAGGAGAATGAACACCGGGAAGATGAGCATAATGTTTGTCAGCCAGACTCATAACATGATTTTTGATGCTATTCACATGGGCCTTGGTGAATTTTTTACGCGCACCGCTATCATTTGCTGCAATGACTCGCTCGTAATCAGTCAATGACACTTTAGAGTCAATAATGATGTGTTTATCACCAGGCATACGAATAATCACATCTGGACGCAGTCGTTTACCTCCACCAATATCAGTCGAATCCTCACGAAGATATTCATGATTTTTTCGCAAGCCAGAACTATCCAGAATGCGCTCCAGGATCATCTCGCCCCAATTGCCTTGAGATTTACTCTCACCTTTGAGTGCCTGTGTTAAATTCAGCGCATCTGTACTCATCTGCAGGTTCAGCTCTTTGAGCTGGCTTAGGTGCGCTTTAAGCGATGCCCGCTCTTTGGTATCATCGGTATGAATCTCATCCACACGTTTGCGGAAATCACCTAACTGCTCACGCATAGGTTTCAGCACTTCATCCAAACTATTTCGATTCTGCTGTGAGAAAGCTTTTCCCTTCTCTTCAAAAATTTGATGGGCCAGCACTTTAAACTCATTTCCAAGCTTCTCTTTGGCATCTTCCAGTAATGCTAATTTTTCATCCGCTGCCTTGCGCTCTTCAAATATGCGCGTCTCTAGCGCCCTGTTTTCTGATTTGAGATCACTAAGTTCACGATGAAGCGCATCAAGAACCCGCTCTTTCTCTTGAAGTTTTAAGTTATATTTTTCCACTTGTTTATCAGCATGTTGAATGCGCTCAGTTAATGTTGCGATAGAAATTTTATGCGATGTTAATTCGTTTGATTTCAGATCAACCAAGTGCTTATAAGAGTCAACATCCTGCTCCAAGCCTTGTAGCGAAATCTCTGCAGCTTGGATCAACTTTTTCTGATTACGAGCATGCAAAAACCACAAGACCAGGATCAAAAGGATCATGCCAACAAGAACGCCTTCAATCACCGACAATGCTTCCCAAGCATTATAGATCACAAGCACCAAACAATGTGCCTGAGCACGTTTATAATCACTGCATTCATTAAATTTATTCTGATGCCATCAAGGTCTGTGCATCAATAATAACATCATACCGTTCACGTGCCGTTTCCATGACGCGTCTTGCAAATTCGGGGCGATCCATCAACACTTTACAGAAGTCACGTTTTTCCATGATATACAGTGCACAATATGTATTCGCGCGCACGGTGGCTTGCCTTGTTTGCGACATCAACAGGCTTAATTCACCAAACACCTGGCCTTTTTCAAGGGTCGATATAAGTTTGCCATTGGCCTTGATAATATCAACACTGCCCGTTTCAATAATAAAAAATTCATTTCCTTCACTGCCATAAGTGACAATGTCATCGCCAGCGTTGAACACGATAGGTTTGAGCATCATGGCAAACGCATGCAACATCATGTCACCACTACCTTCAAACATGGGTACGCGTTCAAGTGCTTCTTTCGGTGTACGCGCTAACCAACGACGGTGTGTTGGTTGCATCAATTCAAATGCTGCTTTTGGCCCCCATGATCCAAACGGATAATTGGGAAATTCCGTTGCCTTTTCACGACTCCACACCTCCTGAACAGGCTGTACTATGGACCAGGCCATCTCAACCAGGTCTGAACGTGAAAACAGTGATGCATCACCATGCATACAGTCATGCAGCATGGTTTCATAACCAGTGCCGGGATTGGTAATAAATGCATCATCGTATTCAAAATGCATATTTACCTTACGCATCTGCATGGCCGGCCCAGGCCGCTTGGCCTGAAACCGCAATTCAATACCTTCATTGGGCTGGACTCGAAACACCAGTTGATTGGCTTCCAGTTGCGATACTGCCGGAGTTCCTCTGAAGGTAAATGCAGGGGCACGCCGGAACTGCACAACAATTTCAGTGGACTTACTGCTCAGAGCCTTACCTGAACGTATAAACACAGGTACACCGTGCCAGCGCCAGTTATCGATGTGTAACTTGAGTGCTCCATAGGTTTCAGTATTGGAATCTGGATCTACCATATGCTCTTGACGATAGCCTTTGGCTTGTGATCCATCAGCAAGTGTTGCCACATCATATTGACCACGCACCGCATGTGTGTGCACATCTTCAGGCTTCATGATGCGCACAGCACTCAATAATTTATACTTTTCATTGCGAATAGCTTCCGCATCAAATGATGTTGGCGGCTCCATGCACAAATAGGACATAATCTGAAACAGATGATTCTGAATCATATCTCGAAGCACACCGGATTGATCGTAATATCCACCCCGCCATTCAACCCCTACCTTCTCGGTAGCAGTGATCTGAATATGATCAATTTGTGTACGATTCCATAAAGGCTCGAACATGCCATTACCAAAACGGAATGCGAGCAGATTCTGCACGGTCTCTTTGCCCAGGTAATGATCGATACGATAAACCTGGCTCTCTTTCCAATAGTTAAGGATCTCAGTATTTAACGCTTTTGCCGATGCCAAGTCCGAGCCAAAGGGTTTTTCCACGATAATACGTCGCCAGGCATCTCCGGACGCTTTATTGAGTCCAGCTGCCTGCAACCCGGTGGAAATCATACCAAACACCGAGGGTGGTGTGGCCATGTAAAACAGCACATTACCACCCAACTGGTGACGACCATTCAATACCTGAATCTGTGTTTCAAGTTGTTCAAAATCATCGGCATCATCAAAGCGCCCTTTGAGATAATGAATTTTCGCACAGAAATCAGCCCAGCGCGCTTCCTCAAAATTTTCACGGCGCGAAAACTCATGTACATCCACATTGATTTTATCGCGAAATGAATCCGTATTAAAATCATCCATAGCCATACCCAAGATTTGGAATGAATCGGGCAACAGATCATCACAGTAAAGATTAAACAGCGATGGAATCAACAAACGTTTGGTTAAATCACCGGAAGCACCAAAGATCACCAGCACACATGGATCAGGCACAGGCCCCTGCAAATTCATGGCTGATAAAAATTCCTGTGGAATCTCCTGGTCGTGTTGTTGATTCATTATCTACCCTCCAGATTCTGTTCTATTGCAACAGTCCAGACATTACACTGCTGGCTGTTATTATTCGCACTGCTTCAAGTATAGATAAAAAAAAGATATTTGTTCATAAAATCCATGTTCAACCATTGTAGGCCCGCATTGATGATAATGAATACAAAAAAGTCTCCCCCATGCATGGCACATGAGAGAAATCAGTAATGAAGCCTTAAGTAAGGGTCTCGGACACAGAAGACAAGGCTGCTTTTAATTTCGCCGGCTCTGTACCACCAGCCATGGCCAGGTCCGGTTTACCACCGCCTTTACCACCGCAAAGCATCGCTACTTCACGTACGATATTTCCGGCATGAAACTGCTTGAGCAGGTCGCTGGTAACACCTGCTACCAATTGCACTTTTTCACCCTTCACCTGACCAAACACAATGATACCGGATTTTAATTTACCCTTGGCTTTATCCATAAAATCGCGCATATCTGCGACATCATTCACAACAGCGGTAAGTAACTTGATACCGTTTACATCGATAGCCGTACCGATCAAATCGTCCAACATACCGGTAGATGCTTTGGCTTTTAACGATTGCAGCGCTTTATCAGCCTCTTTGAGTTTACCCTGTAGTGTAGTTAAACCATCCACGGCTTCAAATGTGCGCACCTTCATTTTGTTAGCGATAACATTCAGCGTATCTGCATCTACCACATAGCTCTGGTAAGCAGCTTGTCCAGTTAATGCCTCAATACGACGTACACCGGCCGCAATACCTGTTTCAGAAAGAATACGGAACAGACCGATATCACCGGTTCGTGACACATGCGTGCCACCACATAATTCAGTGGAGAAACCTGCCGAAACCACGCGTACTTCATCACCATATTTTTCGCCGAACAGTGCCATAGCACCTGAAGCGACCGCTTCATCCTGGGTCATCAGTTTGGTTTCCACTGCATCATTGGCCCAGACAGCTGCATTCACGCGTGCCTCAATATCTACTTTTTCTGCATCAGACACCGGTTGATGATGACTGAAATCAAAACGTAAGCGCTCCGCATTCACCAATGAACCGGCTTGTTTCACGTGATCACCCAGCACTTCACGCAATACCGAATGCATCAGATGCGTGGCTGTATGATTGCGCCGAATCGCATCACGACGCAGACCTGTGACGGCAAAGTGTGCAGAGCCACCTGGATGGAAAGAACCCTTGGTCACTTTACCGATATGTACGAACAGATCAGATAACACTTTTTTGGTGTCGGTCACTTCGAACGTAGCATCTGCTTCAGTAATCAAACCGGTATCACCAGCCTGACCACCGGATTCAGCATAAAAAGGCGTCTGATTCGCAACCAACCAAGCTTCCTCACCTTCATTTAACACTTCTACAGCATTCTCACCCTGAATCAGACCAGTGATCACACCTTCAGCCAATAATGTGTTATATCCAAGGAATTCAGTAGCACCATGTGTTTCACGCAACTCAAACACAGCCTTCGGCAGTGCTGATTCGCCACTACCACCCCATGCAGCACGCGCACGGGTACGCTGCTCTTCCATACAGACTTCAAAGCCAGCCATATCCAAAGCAACATCTTGTCCTTTAAGAATATCAGCGGTTAAATCAGTTGGAAATCCAAACGTATCATAGAGCGTAAAGAGTGTTTGGCCGGTAATTGTACCACCCTCTCCTGCATCCATCACAGCCTGTTCTACCAACTTCAGCCCCTTATCAAGGGTTTTGATAAAGCGCTCTTCCTCAATACGAACGACCTGTTCGACGTTGCCTTGTGCTTCAACAAGTTCGACGAAATGGGAACCCATCTCTGCCACAAGAGCAGGCACAAGCTTGTAAATAAATGCTTCATGCATACCGAGCAGACGACCATGACGACAGGCACGACGCAAAATACGACGCAATACAAAACCACGACCTTCATTCGATGGCAATACACCATCAGCCAGCAGGAAGGAGACCGAACGCAAATGATCCGCCAACACACGCAGCGATACATCACTCTCTTTACTCGCACCCTGTTTGACACCAGTGACAGCACAAGCGGCTTCAATCAAATGCTGAAACAGATCGGTACTGTAATTGTCATGGGTTTCCTGCATCACTGCAGCAACACGCTCCAACCCCATACCTGTATCAACACTAGGTTTTGGTAATGGATTTAGCGTGCCTTCTGCATCGCGATCATATTGCATGAATACCAGGTTCCAAATTTCAACAAAACGGTCGCCCTCTTCATCCGGTGTACCCGGAGGGCCACCCCATACATCAGCACCATGATCAAAAAATATTTCGGAACAGGGGCCACACGGACCAGTATCACCCATGCTCCAGAAATTATCTTTGGCACCAATGCGCGCTATCTTATCTTCGCTGATGCCAACGCCCTTAGTCCAAAGGTCATATGCTTCATCATCATCTTCAAAGACCGTGACAAACAGACGATCTTTATCAAGCCCTAGTTCAACGGTCAAGAATTCCCATGCATATGCGATAGCTTCTTTTTTGAAATAATCGCCAAAGGAGAAATTGCCCAGCATTTCAAAGAAGGTGTGGTGACGTGCAGTATGGCCAACATTTTCAAGATCATTGTGTTTACCACCGGCACGTACACATTTCTGGCTGGTTGTCGCTGTACTGTAAGCGCGCGTCTCATTACCCAAAAACGTGTGTTTAAACTGCACCATACCCGCATTGGTAAACATCAAGGTTGGATCGCCATGCGGTACCAGCGAGCTTGAGTCTACGGGTGTATGCCCATTTGACTCAAAATAGTTAAGAAATTTTTGCCGAATCTCGGATGTTTTCACCGGGAATCCTCCGTTCTTTGTTTCAATACGCGC
>JAUZQJ010000013.1 GCA_030951045.1 Mariprofundus sp. | reverse complement strand
GACAAGGTGAATGCCGCAGGCAGAGAGAGTGCCCTGGGGTAAACTTTGCGTCCTCTGCGGTGAAAGGCTCTTTATGTCATTGCGATTCGGGGGCGGGGCGTTAGCTTTCATCACCGATTTTTTGCATGGAGATTCTTATGTCTGAAGCTATTCACCACCGTTTGATTATTCTTGGTTCCGGCCCTGCTGGTTATACCGCCGCGATTTATGCTGCGCGTGCCAACCTGACGCCTGTGGTGATTCAGGGGCAACAGGCTGGTGGTCAGCTGACGACTACGACCGATGTGGATAACTATCCGGGTTATAAAGATGGCGTACAGGGTCCTGAAATGATGGAAGATTTCAAGGCGCAGGCGGAACGCTTTGGTACTGAGATGATCTGGGATCATATCAATGAGGCCGATCTATCCAAACGCCCGTTCACCTTGAAGGGTGATGATGGTACTTATACCTGTGATGCACTGATTATCGCAACCGGTGCTACAGCGAAATATCTGGGTCTGCCGAGTGAAGATGAGTTTGCTGGTCGCGGTGTCTCTGCTTGTGCGACATGTGATGGTTTCTTCTATCGCGGTAAAGATGTGGCTGTGGTTGGCGGTGGTGACACTGCTGTTGAAGAAGCTCTCTATCTGTCGAATTTATGCAACAAAGTAACACTGGTCCATCGCCGTGATGCGTTGCGAGCTGAGCCGATCATGCAGGATAAACTACTGGCGACCGAAAATATCGAAGTAGCCTGGAATAGCACCACGGATTCAATCCTGGGGGATGACTCCGGCGTGACCGGTATCCGTCTGATTTCTACGGTTGATGATTCAAGCCGTGATGTGGATGTACATGGCGTGTTTATTGCCATTGGTCATAAACCCAATACTGATTTTCTGGTTGGAAAATTGGATATGGATGAAACCGGTTATTTGAATACCGTAGGCAAAAGCACAGAAACATCTGTTGAAGGTGTGTTTGCGGCCGGAGATGTTGCCGACCCTGTTTATCGTCAGGCTGTAACTTCAGCGGGTGAAGGTTGCAAAGCAGCCCTTGATGCTGAGCGCTGGTTAGCTGCGCAGGAATAAACGCGTATGGCAGCTTTTACACATCCTGCGGCAGTGCTGCTTGATCGCGATGGTGTAATTAACTTTGATTCGCGGGACTATATTCTGACCGCCGAGCAGTGGCAGCCTGTGCCGGGATCACTTGAGGCGATTGCTCGGCTGCACAAAGTCGGTATCAAAGTAACTATTGTCAGTAATCAGTCTGGCTTGGGCCGTGGCATGATGACTCAGGAGAGTTTTAATGCCATCCATGCCAAAATGATGCTGGCGATTGAGCAGGCGGGTGGATTTATTTCGCATGTTTCGTATTGCCCGCATGGGCCTGATGAGATGTGTGTCTGCCGAAAACCGAAACCTGGCATGGTATTGGAAACGCTGGTTGCGTTGGGGTTGGATAATCAGCCTGAGCAGGCTCTGTTTATTGGTGATTCTATTCGTGATGTAGAGGCTGCCCATGCAGCAGGTGTGACTGCCATGCTGGTGCAGAGTGGTTATGGCGATGCCGAAAGTATTTTGCAGAAATCGCGTCTTGTGCAAACAGATATTCAGGCTTATGCCGATTTGACTGAAGCTGTGGCGATGATTCTGGGAGATGCTGAGACATGCTGATAATCCGCTCTGCCTTGTTTAATATCTGTTTCATGTTGTTTACCGTGCTGTTTTCCGTGCTGGTGATTTTATCGCGTCCATTCGGATTTTCGGCTTCATGGATGTGGGCCAAAATATGGTCAAAGAGCATCGCTGGGCTACTCAAGGTGCTGTGCGGTATTCGCATCGTTATAGAGGGTAGAGAACATATGCCCGATCATGCCTGTGTGGTGATGGCCAAACATCAATCGGCAGCTGAAACATTGGCTATGCCAATGCTGGTGCCGCCATACACATGGATACTCAAACGTGAACTGTTTTATGTTCCTTTTTTTGGTTGGGCTTTAGCGCTAATGGGGACGATTGGCATTCGCAGGGGTAACCCGCGCGCTGCAATTAAACAGGTGATAAAAGATGGTACGGAGAAGTTAAATCAGGGTTTGTGGGTCGTGATCTTTCCAGAGGGTACACGTGCTGCTGCGAGCACTACCGGTCATTATCAACCCGGGGGTGTGATTCTGGCGCAGAAGGCGTCAGCGGGCATTTTGCCAATGGCACACAATGCTGGTGTTGTATGGCCAAAACGTGGCTTTATCAAACAACCGGGTACGATTACATACCGATTTTTACCTTATATTTCTGCTGAAGAAGTATCATCTGTGAAACGTCAGGATCTATTGGGCCGTTTGGAAAAAGATATTGAGGCTGCAACCAGAGAGCTGGGCGGTTAAGCCTGAACTTGCAAAAGTAGCAGCAAAAAAGTTCATCTCAGATTATGGCTTAGATAAACATAAAGTCCCGGCTGTTTGAACGTATAAATAGCAGCACCTGCAGAATCTGCACCAATCACCCAGCTTTCCAGGTTGGTCATGGGGGCATCTGAGAAATTTCCACGCTTCCAGACATAATCTCCGTGACCGCCAATCAGGTGCGGAAAGGATTGACGATTGGCTTTTTATAACGTTTGTATGCACCTTTTTCATCTTTAGGAATATAGTAGTCCTGTTCACCGATATAAAAGGCTTAATTTTTACATATTACCGATGTCTAAACTCTGCTTCCCACTGACCGTGTTTATTTCGATGGAGTATAAATCGTTCCGTTGTTGAGGTAGCGATTGGGCGCCGCACACCATCATGACTCTGCAGCACTCCAGACATCTCGATATAGACAGGATAAATCCATACACCGCGATGGCGTTTAAAATGGCCCTCTTTTACAACGACATGTCCAAGGCTCATGCTGACAAAATCTTTACGGGTGTAATTGCCATACCAGCGCGCCTGCATACCATGATCCTGAATTTCATGAATCACCAGTTCTTTTATCTGGTACAGATCAGGAGGAACTAAAGCATCGGCCCAGCGGGCTTGCTGTAAGGCATCCCTGAATCCCGGTACAAATTGATCTGCTCTTCTGAACTCAGCGGCTGCGAGAAGAAATTCATCCTGATCCAGATGACTCAAAGCATGATTATAATGCGCTGCTGCATCATCTTCATTCGCTAATCTTTGATAGTGACGAAATAGCTGCTGGCTATTTTTATAGTTCGTTACAAAATCGATAGCCCGAGAAAAAGCATTGGCGGCAAGGCGGTAATGTCCTGCTTCGGCTTGGGCCAGCCCCCGTTGATAGTGGATGTCTGCATCCTGCATATTAGCTAACTGCCTATAGTGAGCAGCCAGTTTATCTGCATCACGAAAACCAGGGATATATTTGATCGATTCACTAAATGCATGCTGTGCATTGCGATATTCACCATGGCTGGCAGCCATCTGTCCCTGATTATAATAGCGCAATGCATCTGCTTTATCGGCTAGCTGTTGATATTTTTCTGATAGAATACAGGCATCCCGATAACAGCGGATAAACGAATTTGTATGCTTAAATTCAGCTACTGCATCACGATATTGTTTTGATTGTGCAAGGGACAGAGCACGTTGATAATGATCATCCGCCGCTGATTTTTTTGCACCTCTGTTCGCTTCTCTCACATCCGGTGAAGTGATCGCTAGAACAGCTTGAATCGGATCCATCTCTCTGGCGCTGTTTTTTTGCTCAAGCGCAATGTAGGCGTTCAATCTCACTTGAATCGCTTCGATTCTGCCCTGCATGGATGCAATCGCATTGTAGTGCTGCACGGTTTGATCCCATTGCTTATTCATAGCACTATTTTTGGCTTGGGAGAGATGGTAGTTGAATGCGGCTTGGCTAATACCGGGAAAGGTCGCCAGCGTTTTTTTGTTGTTGATTTCATGCTCAAGCGACTGTGCAGCATGATTAAACGCGCTGTTATAATCACCGAGTTTTAAACTATCCTGAGACAGATTAAATTGTTTATTGGATGCAGATACACAGGCAGAAAGCAGTAGTGACAATACAAGCAGCGCTAAACCCTTGTTGATCATAGATCTTATCAAACTATTGCGAATTATCATGTGAGCCTCCTGATTGGTGAAAAAGTAAACAGATCAGGCTCATGAGCAACGCGCAAATAATGCACGTTACGCGTTATTTACCGACCACAGGGAAAAATTAGCGCTGTAAGCGATACCATCGGGCTTTATTTTCTGCCCAGAATTTCCGGTACTCTTCGTCGGTGACCTGACCATCTCTGTTGGCATCCATCTCTTTAAAACGGGTCATTGCCCGTTGATCAACCATGGCTTTATACTCTTCAAACGAAATGGATTCGGATGCATCGGCATCGAGTTCCATAAATGCACCGACAATTTTATCCGTGCTCGATTTCACCTCAGCCATTGCTGGAGCACTCGCCATCACGAACACCATAGAACTCAATAGAACAGTAGCAAACCATCGAAAAAACATACGCACCTCGCATCCACAATTGCCGTAACAAACAGCAGACGGCATCATATCCAAATTAGAGTCTGTTCACACCATTAAACTCATCAGGGCGAGGGAAACATGAAGGCATATCTAGATTTAATGCGTCATGTGCGCAACAACGGCACACAAAAGGGCGACCGTACTGGTACCGGCACACAATCTGTGTTCGGCCACCAAATGCGTTTTGATCTGACCCAGGGCTTTCCGCTCGTCACCACCAAGAAAGTGCATCTAAAATCCATTATCCATGAACTGTTATGGTTTCTCAAAGGCGACACCAACACCAGATACCTCACTGAGAATGGTGTAAAGATATGGAATGAATGGGCCACAGAAGATGGTTCGCTCGGTCCTGTATATGGATTTCAGTGGCGCAATTGGCCTGCTCCGAATGGTCAACTGATTGATCAAATTGATGAGCTTATTCAACAGATTAAAAGCAAACCCAATTCACGGCGTTTGATTGTATCGGCCTGGAATGTGGCCGATCTGCCGGATGAGTCGATCAGTCCGCAAGCCAATGTAGCCAATGGTAAAATGGCGCTGGCTCCATGCCATGCTTTTTTCCAATTTTATGTGGCTGATGGCAAACTATCCTGCCAACTTTATCAGCGCAGTGCCGATATTTTCCTTGGTGTACCATTCAATATCGCATCCTACGCGCTGCTTACCATGATGATTGCTCAGGTCTGCGACCTTGAAGTGGGAGACTTTGTCCACACCTTCGGCGATGCTCATCTCTACTCCAATCATAGTGAGCAGGTAGAAACCCAGCTGGCGCGTGAGACATTCCCTCTGCCAACTATGCAGATCAATACTGATGTAAAAAGTATTTTCGATTTCAAAATTGATGATTTTGAATTGAGCAACTACGAATGCCATCCGGGCATCCGTGCCCCGATTGCAATCTGATACGGATCATTGAACGCGATCACTACTTCCTAAATCGCTGCTAACTTCGATGACCATAGAAGGTCAGTGCTGGTTTGCGTGACGGGCCTGATGCGTAGCGGTTTTATTTAACAGTCCCAACAAACGGATGGTGGCTTTATCATAAGGACTATCGGCATCTGCATGGAATGAAACATCAATCATACCTTGTCCTTGCTTCTGCATGAATAGACCAACTTCACTATCGAGTAGCTTGCCATTTAATCGCATAAGTGCCGCTTGTGCAGCAATCAGAACCTGGTTTTGTAAGGTTTTATCTTTATTGCCTGCCTGTGATGCGGCTTCAAGCACTTCAAAGACGGCATCACCCAGATCATGTGTTGCCTTCATCATCGGTATTTGACCGCCTCCACCATGATGCATGGCATTCATTTCAGGGCCTGACATGCCTCTACGAGCCAAATCAGCGGCATTTTTCCTTGCTGCATCTCCCGGCAGAACAGCGAAAGAGGCCGATTGCGTTAATAGCATTTGCAGTTGTAGCATTTGTGCATCATTCGCATCTGCATGTTGCTGCTGAGAGCATGCCGATAGCAATAGGCAGCTTACAAAAAACATTGATGTGATTCGTTTCATTGGCGCGTTCCCCTTTTGTGCTTACGCTGCAGCGGATATGAATGCCTTGAGTCAGCACGGCTTATGCTGTCATATTCACGCAGACTGAGAAAGGCAGGTAATCTCATCAACATGAACAGACAATGGAACAACATGATTATACAAGCCAGTGGTGCCAGGGGTACTGAGCGCGGCGAAGTGATTCAATCGCTTTGGAGTGGTTATGGTGAAATCGTGCGCTATTCACTCTCAGGTGCAGATGTGCCAAGTGTGGTCATCAAACATGTAAAATTTCCCTCTGCCGTGAATCATCCGCGCGGCTGGCATAATGATCATGCACATCAGCGCAAAGTAAAATCATATGAGGTGGAGATGCACTGGTATCACGACAGGGCAAAGCGTTGTGATGACGCTTGCAGGATTCCGCACAGTTATGCTTCACAGACGTATGGTGATGAACATATGATGATTCTGGAAGATCTGGATGCAGCAGGCTTTTCTGCCCGTCAAAACCAGCTCGATCTGCATGGCATTCAACTGTGTCTGAGCTGGCTGGCTAATTTCCATGCTACTTTTCTGGGTGATAACCCATCCGGACTCTGGCCTGTTGGCAGTTACTGGCATCTGGCTACGCGTCCGGATGAACTGGCTGTGATGGATGATGATGCACTGCGTGGTGCAGCGCCAATCATTGATTCCATGCTAAGCAACTGCCAGTTCAAAACCATCATTCATGGTGATGCCAAGCTGGCCAACTTCTGCTTCTCCACGGACGGTAAGCGGGTTGCTGCCGTTGATTTTCAATATGTCGGTGGTGGCTGTGGCATGAAGGATGTGGCTTATTTTTTAAGCAGCTGCCTTTCTGATCGCGATCATGAGCAATATGAAGAGGTTCTGTTAAGTCACTATTTTGACACTCTGAAGGCCTCCATAATCCAACACGGTCATAGCGTCGATGTTGATCTATTAGAGCGTGAATGGAGGTCTCTATTCCCAGTCGCGCAATCAGACTTTTACCGCTTTCTGGTTGGCTGGATGCCGACCCATTGGAAGATCAATGATTATAATAAACGCATCGCGCTGGAAGTCCTGAAGAGCCTATGATCAGCAGCACATGCATCGAACATACCGCTCCGTTATTGCCCCACTTCCTGTGTTTGCAGTTCATTCAAGCGACTCATCCATTGGGCGCGTTGCGCGGCTGTATATGCTGTCAATTTTTTCCGCAGTGGAGGATAGGCTTCAGTAACATTAATAAATGCCGCATAGGAAATATGCACAATGGTAACACCTGTTTTGGTGACCAGGTTGGCGGGACAGCCGGTATCATGAATGGCGGTTGATTCGCCAACAAGCGCTCCAGGACCCAGTGTTTTCAGGTGTTCAACACCGTCTTTATTTTGCAACTGATAATGCGCTTCACCTTTAACAATCAGATCAATATGATTCAATTTCTTGCCCGCTTCATGAATCGTGGTTCCCTTAGCATATGCTCTGATATAGCTATCTTCGACCAAATGCTGGCGCATATCCAATGGAATAATTTGTAAAACAGGGCTTTCTGAAATCATGCGAATCAGGGCACGACGTTCAACTTTGCGCGCCATTACTTTTTTTAGCACCGGTGTCGATATCAGTGCTTCCAATATTTTTTTGCGCGGCAGTCTTACTACAACACTTTTTTTATTGGCCACTACATTACTTTTGTGTGCGCCCGGATTGAGCAGCTTATTTTCAGCCACAACATCACCCGGTTTAATCAAACTGAGTAAAACTGGAGCCCCGCTTTCACCTTCTGAATATTCAGCCAACTCCCCCTCACAGAGCAGGTAAATCGTATCCAGTTTATCGCCATGGAGAAACAGGTGCTGACCTTCGCGTAAGCGTTGCTGATTGAGCTTGAGCCAGAGCCGACTGCGCACAAATGATGGCAACAGATTTTGAATATCTTCCTGCCAATGCTGGGACTCGCAAACCCGACCAATCATCGGATACTGTTTGGTCAGCGCATCGGCATTACGAAAGTCTCTCCTCCTCACCAGCAGAGCATGCAAATGCCGCAACATATCAAGGCCTGTTGTCTCTTTCCCTATGTCCATAAGTAGTTCGGCATATTGCCTGACATGGGCTTCATTATTCGGATGAAGCTTCACCATATCGGCATAAACCTTTAACAAGACTGACTTTTGCTTTAAAGGCTCTTTTTTATTCATCGTTAGCCGACGCTAATCATAACTAGTTGTTTTGAAAACTGTTTTCATAGACGTTGTCAATTAAGATTGAAATATTACCCAGCGCGTCCACAATCCCACTTTTTTCAGGAGTTCTCAATGTCATTGATGAAAACTATTCGTTTAGAATCAAAACTTATTTATATCAAAGCGGAAGAAACTGTTCGACGTAAATTCCGTAAAATGCTGCAGCGTTTGATTATTCTTGGCCTGGCACATAAGGACTCTATTAAAGCCATCGAAATAGCTACGGCATTTGCAAAATTTGAGCAAGAACATATGCCTGACTGCCCGGAATTTAACACTATCATGCAGCATTACGCGCATGGCCTGAATCAAGCTGCGGCTGATGGCTTATACCTTGAGTTTGGTACCTACAAAGGTAAATCGATGAATATTATGGGTAGCATAAGCCCTAACACCCAGTTCTATTGCTTCGATTCGTTTGAAGGCTTGCCTGAAGATTGGCATGTTGGCGTAGATAAGGGCACGTTTGGCATTGATGGCAATATCCCTGATATTCGCCCGAATATTCACCCGGTCAAAGGCTGGTTTGATCAGACCCTACCTGAATTTGCCAAGCAGCATGAAAATGAGACGATTGCATTTATGCATGTGGATTGTGATCTCTACTCGTCAACCAAAACCATTTTTGAGTCCCTTGGCCATTTGATTAAACCGGGCACAGTGATTTTATTTGATGAATATCTATCCATGCCAGTTGATGGTGATTGTGAATATAAAGCATTGATGGAGTTTTTGGCTGAATCCGGCTTAAAAATCGAATACATAGGTAAAATTCGTGGTTTCAATCAGGTTGCAGTGCGTATTATCGACTAGGTGTGATGATGAGTTGTAAGCCGTGACCATGCATATTGATGCCCACATCACCGACACCTTAATCAAGCTGTTTGCGGCATGGTTGTTAATCGCTGGCGTAGCCTTTTGGGCTCACCGCGAACAGCTTGGTCTGTCACGCCGCATGCTGCTCGCGTCCGGGCGCGGTCTGTTGCAGCTACTTGCGTTGGCATTTGTACTGCACTGGATTTTTGATCTCCAATCACATTGGGCACAAGCGCTATTAATTATCGGCTTTTGCCTGCTGGCCGGCCATAACAGCGCCAGCCATTACAATGGAGCAACCAGTACATGGCTAGCCTGTAGTGCTGGCCTGATTTGTGCCTGTCTGGTTACACTGCCCTGGTTAACGATGACCGGCTCAATCACTGATGATACACGCACACTGGTACCGCTCGGCAGCATGATTGCAGCCAACGGCATGAACGCGATGTCCATTATGTTTACCCGCATGAAATCAGGCGGTGATGTCGGAGAAGGTGTGAAAATAGCCCTGATACCTAACATCGATACTCTGCGTCTGGTTGGGCTTGTGCATATGCCCGGCATTTTTGTCGGCATGGTACTGGCTGGCGCTACAGCCTTTGATGCAGCAGCAGCACAACTGACTGTGCTCTACATGATTACCGCATCCAGCTTTACCGCCTGCCTTATCAGCTTCTTATGTCTGAATCATTTGAAGAAAAGCGAAGCCTGATCAGCCTGGAAGCAATCCGATCCATCAGCTCCACCATCTCGTGTTTACCTTGAACTGCAGCTGTTTTCCTGCGATTATTAGCTAATGGCTCACAACGATTTCATCTTTTTTACCATAAGGCGCTCTTGCGACTAAAACGTATCGAGCTGGCTGGCTTCAAATCCTTCGTTGATCCAACCCGGATTGAGCTGGATCAGGGCATTACCGCTATCGTCGGGCCCAATGGCTGTGGAAAATCCAATATTGTTGATGCTCTGCGCTGGGTACTCGGTGAACATTCGGCCCGACATTTGCGCGGTGGTGTTATGGATGACCTTATCTTTCAGGGTTCTGACAGTCGGGCGCCGGTTGCCATCTGTGATGTTGAATTAACCTTTAATATTGAAAAAGGCTCCTTATCCACGCCTTATCACGACACCGATGAAATCCGTGTTCGACGACGCCTGACGCGTGATGGTAATTCCGATGCCTTCATTAATGGCAAAATGGTTCGTATCAAAGATATCGTAGATCTGTTTCTCGATACAGGCATCTCCACGCGCGCCTATGCCATTGTTGAGCAGGGATCGATTGCACGCATGGTAACGGCCAAACCTGAAGAGAGGCGGGTGATATTCGAAGAGGCCGCTGGCGTCATGAAATACCGTTCCCGTCGCCGCGAAGCTGAACGGCGCATGAAAGAGACTCGCCAGAATCTCGATCGTGTACTGGATTTGCTCGATGAAGTGCGCAGTCAATGCCGCAGCTTAAAACAGCAAGCCTCACGGGCTGAACGTTTCAAAACATTACAGTATGAATTCAGTCGATTGCAGTCGCTCAGCCTGGCTCTACGCTATAGGGCATTGCAAGAGCATTATCAGCAAATTGAAACAGCACTTGTCAGTGCCAACAGCGAAGAAAACAGCAGCGCTCAGCAATTAGCAGCTTGTGAAAAGAGCGTGGCCGAAGCGCGTGACCGGTTGGTTGCACATGAACATGAAGCACAAGCTGTGCAGGATGCTTTGCGTAGTGCTGAGCAACAGCGGTCTGATTTGCAACAACAGGCTGAACGCGCATCAGGACAACGAAGACTATTCATTGAACGCAAAGAAGCTCTGCAGTTGCGCTTGCAGGAAAGTACAAACCAGCAACAAGCACTTGCCTCTGAACGTGATGGCATCGAACAACAAATCGCCAAACAAAACGATGCAGGGCTATTGGCACAACAACGATCCGCTGCGGCAGTGGTGGAAGAGTCCACCATACGTTACCGCTCTCAAAGTAATCGCCGTGATCGTTTACTCGCCGAGTTTGAACGTCTGCGTCTTGCCAATGAGCAAGCTGTACAACAGCGCAACAATGCAGAGCAGGCACTGAGCAGATTACAACAACGTGAGATTCAGTTAAGTGCCCGCCAGAGTACCTTGCGTGATCAACTCAACATGCAGGAAGGGCATGTTGAGACGTCAACACAACAACAAACATCGGCACATCAGCAACAGCAGGATGCTAAATTAGCACTGCATGAAGCGCAAAATGAACTGGAACGTTATCGCCAGGCAAGGGAAGCATCTGCCCAAGTATATCATAGCCAGGAATCCGAGCTGTACGCATGTAATGGCGTCATGCAGGAGCTGCGTGAACGTTGTAAAAGTCAGGATGTATCAGATGATCTGCGTAGTGTTTTTAGAGAAAAGGGCTGTCTATGGATGGATGAAGTGCTGCATGTGCCGGAAGGTTTAGAAGCTGCGGTTGCAGCAGCTCTGCGCGGACGTTCTGCGGATGTATGTTTATCAACAAACACAAGCACTGCTGATCTGCAGCAACTTTTAAAGCAAGCCAGTACAGAACCGGTCGCTTTGTTTCAATGCCAGCATGAATCGACAAGAACAACAGATAGCCAGTCAACATCACTGGCGACAGCCATCGGTATCGACGCCACACACCCGCTATACGCGTTATTTGCCCCTATTCAGCTGGTCGAAAAGATCGAAGATGCCATTATTTGTATAAGCGCAACAAATGCCTGTTGTGTGAGCCGGGATGGATGGCGTCGGGAAGCAGGCGGCTGGCTTATTCCTCCCTCGGGTAATCGCACGGCACGCCGTCTGGCAGCTCAACGATCATTGCGCGCATCTGAACGCAAAGTCAGTCAGGCAGAAATAACACTCAAGCAACACAAGCAGCAGTTTGAAAGCGCTGAAAAAGCACTGGAACAGATGCAAGAGAGATGGCAGCAGGCGCATCTGCAATCCACACAAGCCCAAAGCCAAGTGCAAAATGCTGATGCTGGTGTGTTACGCGCAAAAGCCGAGCTATCTTCTTTGCAGGAACAACAAGAGCGTCTGAAAGCTGATTTTACCGAGCAGGAAAAAGAACATCAATATTGGCAAGAGCAACTCACACAAGCTACTGACATCAACCGACTATCTGCATTACAGCAACAGGCTAAAGATGTGTTAAGCCAGCAACAGGAGGCTATGAGTCAAGCCGATGAAACGCTCAATCATGCCCGCCAATGCAAGGCACAAGCAGATCAGGCGCTGGCACTGTTTACACAAGCCTGTGACAGTTTAAGCCAGCAACGTAAGCGTTTATCTCAGGAAGAGGCGCGCCTGATATCGCGCATGGAAACGGATTATACACGCTTACAGCAGGTCGAAGCCGAGCTCAAACAAGCCCGAAACCTGAACGATCTGGATCAACAATTGGCGCGTTCTGTAAGCGCTGTAGATGCCGCCCATCAAACGCTGAATGCAGTGCGCAGTACAGGTCATGCACTACAACAGCTGTTACATGAGTCCGAACGTAGCGAGCGGCAGGCGCAGCAAGTGTTGCAACTCACTGCGACACAGCGTCAAAATATTGAAGTGGAGCAGGCTAAATATGCTGCACGGCTAGAGGATACAGACAGTGAAATTCGGCAGCGTTTTCAAACCTCGGCGCAACAGTTATTACACGATCTTGAGCAGAGAGATGAGAATGATGATGTCAATGGCGCTGCTGAAATGGAACAATGTAAAAATGCCGATGTAATCATGCAGCGCGTCAATACGCTTGAAGAACAAATTCATCGTTTTGGGCCAGTGAATTTACTGGCCATTGACGAGTTCGAACAAGCCAGTGAACGCGAAGGATTTCTGAGTACACAGGTTTCTGATCTTGAAGATAGCTTAAGTACGCTGGATAACACGATTGCCGGCATTGATCGCACCACCAAAGAGCGCTTTAAAGACCTATTTGAACAAACCAATGCTAACTTTAAACAGACATTTCCACAGCTGTTTGGTGGTGGCAGGGCCGAATTAAAACTAGACAGCGACGATATTTTAACCGCCGGTGTAGAGGTTATTGCACAGCCTCCGGGTAAACGATTACAGGCTGTTGGGCTACTTTCCGGCGGTGAAAAGGCACTGACTGCAGTAGCGTTGGTATTTTCCATTTTCAAAATCAAACCGGCACCTTTCTGTGTGCTCGATGAAGTTGATGCGCCACTCGATGATGCCAATGTCGGACGTTTTGGCGACATGGTGCGAGAGCTCTCTGACCGGGTACAGTTTCTCTCAATTTCACACAATAAAATAAGTATGCAAAAAGCCGATCGCCTGATTGGTATTTCGATGCCTGAAGCTGGTGTTTCAAAGATTATTTCAGTTGATCTGAAACAGCTCCCTCCGAACACGTAGGAACTGGCATGAATCCTGCTGGAGTTCTCTGCTGAGCATGTCAGGAGAAGAGATGAGCCAGGAGAACAACTCCGTCACCGAGTCACCCAATCAAGCCTTAATGGACGCACTGGCGCCCTGCCCCGGTGGCTATTTTGCAGCAATGCTTATTTCTGAATCGGTCTTGTGCGATACCGATGTTAAAAAAGCTATGCGTGTTCAGCACAAACTGGGCAACAATAAGTTGCTGTCCACCATTTTCGTTGAGCTTGGCATGCTTACTGAAAGTGACCAGCGCAGACTGATTCGTAAACATGGCACAAGCTTCCGTATCGGTGAATTGATCTGTGAACTTGGTTATATCTCGCTAGAGCAATTGCAACAGGCTGAACAGAAGCTTGCAGTATCACCTGGCAAACGGATGGGTGAAGTGATTCGCGAACTGGGGCTTATTGATGACAGGCAATTGGCACAAGCACTGTCGGAGCAATTAAACCTTCCCTTGGTGCATGTCGATATTGATACCGCAGACCGACAACTGTTGCGTAAATTTCCCGTAAAATTTATGCGTATGCATTTGACTGTGCCATATGAGGCCAGCGAAACCAAGGTATCCATTGCCACGGCAAACCCCATAAATAATAATGCTATTGAAGAAATAGAGCGCCAACTCAGAAAAAAATCTGTCGTCTCGATTGCGGCTGAAAGTGCCCTGTTATCCATGCTGGGCAAGCTCGAAGCGGCGGGTAATAAGGGCGAAGCACATGATCAGGTCGCAGAGGTCGTGGATAGCATCTTACTATCGGCTATTCGCGAGGGTGCCAGTGATATTCATATAGAACCTATGGATGATAAAGCACGCATTCGTTTGCGTCTCGACGGTGTATTGATTCATAAAATGGATCTACCGCCTGAATTAGCCCAGCGTACCGTTGCCCGTATCAAGGTATTGGCTGAAATGGATATTTCAGATAGCCGCCGCCATCAGGATGGTCGATTCAGTCGCGAAGTTGGTCATGTTACGGCCGACTATCGTGTATCTACTTATGTAACTATCTATGGTGAAAATCTCGTAATGCGTGTCCTGCGTAGTAGCGGAGGGCTAAAAAGTATTGAACAGATCAGTATGAGCAGAGGCTTGCTTGAGCGTTTTAAACATGAAGCGCTCGATGTTCCAACGGGTGTTATTCTGATTACCGGGCCAACCGGCTCGGGAAAAACAACCACCCTGTATGCCGCTATTGATTATCTGAACCGTCCCACCACAAAAATTATTACCGTAGAAGACCCGGTGGAATATATTGTGCCCGGCATTATTCAATGTTCAGTCGATAACACGGCTGGCCGCTCTTTTGATGATTCATTGAAATCAGTCGTGCGCCAGGATCCGGACATTATTGTGCTCGGTGAGGTGCGCGATAAAAAATCTGCACAGGTAGCCGTGCAAGCGGCACTGACAGGGCATAAAGTATTAACCACCTTTCATACAGAAGACTCGATCGGTGGTCTGTTGCGATTGATCGATATGGGTGTGGAAACATTTCTCATCTCATCCACCGTTGTCAGTATTTTGGCCCAGCGCCTGATTCGAACTATCTGCCCGGATTGCCGTCAGGCTTATATGCCGAATAAACGTATTGCCAATTTAATTGGCATTGATGACGTCACCCTGCGTGAGCACACCTTTTATCGCGGTACCGGTTGCGGCACATGTTATGGCACAGGTTACCATGGGCGTACGGCGCTGCATGAACTGCTCGTGCTCAATGAAGATGTGCGCGAAGCCATTATTGCCCACAAATCGTCTCAGGAAGTGCGCCAGATCAGTTGCAATAGCACCGATCTCTTATCACTGATGGAGGATGGCTTGTACAAAGTGTTGTTGGGGTTAACAACTGTTGAAGAAGTGTATCGCATTGCACCGCGTTCACCATCTCATCGAAGCGTGGAAGAAATTTATACATTGATGGGGCATGAAACATGAGTCAAGATACCTTTGAACTGGCTACAGAAATACGGCGTCGCTTTCGCGAAGGCGATGCCCGTTTGCCTATTTTACCGGAAGCCGTCATTGAGGTAAGAAAAATAGTTCAAGATGAAGAGAAGGGAGCTGCAGATATCGCGCGGGTGATCGGTAACGATACCACCTTTTCAACGACTGTGTTGCGGATTGCCAACAGTGCGCGTTTTAAAACAGGTTCACATGAAATTCGCAATCTCTCCATGGCCATTCAACGCCTTGGCGGACGCCGAACATTGCAGTTAATGACGGCTATTTCAGCGCAATTGCATCTGGCCGTAAAAGACAGGGCATTGCAAACACTGCTACGAGAAAGCACGAAACATTCACTGCTGGTAGCAACCGCCGCCCAACATATGGCTAAACTGATCGGCAGTGTTGATCCTGAAGAGGCCTTCATGGCCGGGATGCTATTTGATGTCGGTGTGTCAGCCATTGTCTGTGCTGTACCCAAAGAGCTCGCCAGTTGTAATATTGAAGAGAGTCACCATATTCTGAGAGAACTGCACAGGGAAATGGGAGGGCGTTTGCTCACCTATTGGGAGATGCCTGATTCATTCATTTCACTGGCTTCACATCACGGCGTTGAATCCGATGATCGCCCACGTGAAAACCTTATTGACCTGATTGATGCGGTACAATTCATGCTTGCCGATAGTGACTATAAATCCCCCTTTGATGACATCCCGGAAGGTGTTGATGCTCTGCATTATTCTCCCATGCAACGGCTCGGCATTAACGAAACACATCTTGCTGCTGTTGAAGTTGAGCTGGAAGATGGGTTTGAAGAACTGCAGAGCATTTTCAACCTTTCATCATAATTCATTCATCATCACGATTTAGATGCATGTCCGGATTAAATTGAGAGCTATGCTTGAGCACATAACCCACAGATTTTTCACTATAGGGAACATTTTTCTCAAACTTACGTTTAGGAATTGTTGTTTTGTTGCGCTTACTGCTATTTGTAGATGATTTCTCTATTGGAAGACGTTCACTCTGGCGGCCAAAGAGATTATCGAAAAAGCTACGCAACCAGAACACATCAACCTCCAACTATCGTAAATGAAAACATACACGCAAGCATAAAAATCGTGATCCTCATTTACATTTAGCCTATTCATTTTATTTTAATTATATCGTGCTTTTATCGCGTTTCATGACACTTGAGCAAGTATTCTGCCATAGGTCTGAATCAACAGGGTTTGCTTGCACCGATGTACCCATTTAGCGTTGGCCATAACATGAGTAAACAAGCCAATACCCCGAAAAGCCTCGACACCCTCTTTATCAAAACTTACGGCTGCCAAATGAATGAATATGATTCAACGCGCATGGCCGATATCATGAAAGAGGCATACGGCCTTCGTTTGGTCGCCGCACCTGCCGATGCCGATGTCATTTTAATGAACACCTGTTCAATACGCGAAAAGTCAGAAGAAAAAGTCTATTCTGAACTGGGTCGTTATAAGAAATTAAAAGATAAACGACCAGATATGATTATCGGTGTAGGTGGATGTGTTGGCCAACAGGAAGGTGAACGTATTCAGCAACGTGCACCATATGTAGATATTGTGTTTGGTCCTCAGACCTATCATCGGTTACCAGAAATGGTAAAAGAGATTCGTCGTGATCGTGTCTGTCTCACTGAAATTGACATGCCTGAAATTGAAAAGTTTGATCATCTGCCAAAAGCAAAAAGCCATGGTTTCGTAGATTGTGTCACGATCATGGAAGGGTGTGATAAATTCTGCACCTTCTGTGTGGTGCCCTATACACGTGGGCCTGAACTGTCTCGTCCTGTTGCTGACATTTTAGAAGAGTGCACACAATTGCTGGCTGGTGACACCATTGAGGTCAGCCTGCTAGGCCAGAATGTCAATGCATATCGCGGTATTGGGCCTGATGGCGAAGAGTGGGATTTCACCATGTTGTTATACGCCGTTGCTGAACTGAAAGGATTGAAACGCTTACGTTTCTCCACCAGTCATCCGATGGAAATGACTTCAGAGTTATGCGTTGCATTTGGCGAGATACCGGAATTGATGCCATATCTGCACCTGCCCGTTCAAAGCGGTTCAGATCAAATACTAAAAGCGATGCATCGGGGACATGATCGTGAACACTATTTCCGCATTATTGATGAATTGCGCCAACATTGTCCTGATCTGGCTTTATCATCAGATTTCATTGTTGGATATCCGGGAGAAACCGATGCTGATTTTGAGGAGACTCTCGATCTGATACGACGTGTTGGATATGACACGGCCTATTGCTTCAAATATAGCCCTCGCCCCGGTACGCCGGCCGGCAAATCAGCAGATGATGTGCCCACCGAAGTGAAAGATGCGCGCCTGCAACAGTTGTTTACCCTGATGCGAGAACAGACACGCAGTGCGATGGAATCTTCAGTGGGTAAAACCGTGGATGTGTTGGTGGAAAAAAACAGCCGTGATGAAGGCGATATGCAAGGTCGCACATCAGATTTCAAAATTGTACACTTCAAGGGTAATCCACGCCAAATAGGCCAAATCATGCCCGTGCGAATCACAGGAGCATACGGCCAGTCGCTACGTGGCGAGTTGGTTCTTACAGGTGAATAACGCTATCTCAACAGGCTTTTATATATGACTATCTCATTGCGTCTTGATACGCTTGATACAGTTTCTTTACGTAACCTTTGCGGCGCAGACAACTGGGTTTTGAGCCGAGTAGAGCAATTTTTTCAGGTTCGCTTTATCGGTCAGCCGGGCAATTGGAAGATTGAAGGCGACCGCCCTGGTGCTGCCAGACAAGCTATGCACAGGCTGCTACAACAGCTATCCAGAGAAGCATGTGAACTTACCGATGTTGATGTGGAAGGCGTCCTGCGCGATAACGATGCGGATACAACAGAGCGTAGCAGTGATCCAATACATGCTGATGTACTCATTGCAGGTCGGCGGCGTATCAGTGGGAAAACTGTCAACCAACGCAGTTATTTAAAAGCTATTCAGCAAAAAACGCTGACGCTGGCTGTAGGCCCTGCCGGTTCCGGTAAAACCTACCTGGCCGTAGCTGCGGCAGTCGCCGCGATGAACACCAATCAGGTGGAACGCATCATCCTCACCCGCCCCGCAGTAGAAGCCGGTGAGCGTTTGGGTTTTTTGCCTGGAGATATGCAGCAAAAAGTCGATCCCTATCTACGCCCGCTTTATGATGCGATGGCTGATATGCTGGGTGTAGAGAAGATGCAAGCGTTGATTGAGCAAAGCCGCATTGAAGTGGCTCCATTGGCTTATATGCGCGGCCGTACCCTCAATGATGCCTTTGTGATACTTGATGAAGCGCAAAATACAACGCGTGAACAGATGAAGATGTTTCTCACACGTTTGGGTTTTGGTTCAAAAATGGTCGTAACCGGTGACATCACACAGGTGGATCTTCCCAGACATCAAAAAAGTGGGCTTTTACATGCCCTACAGGTACTCGAACATGTCAGTGATATTGGTCTGTGCCGCCTGAGTAGTAGCGATGTGGTACGCCACCGACTGGTCGAAAAAATCGTTAATGCCTATGAAGACCGTGATGATGACCCTAGCCATGATTGATATTGTAATTGATGAAGATATTGCTTTCGAACCTCCTGCTGATATGGATAAAGCAGTGCGTGTAGCCTGTGAAAGTGCAGGTGTTGATACAGAGCAGATTGATTTATGCATTCGTTTTACCAGTGATCAGAGCATACAAAGCATGAATAAGCAGTGGCGTGGTAAAGATAAGGTTACCGATGTACTGTCATTTCCGATGCAGGAGCCTCCTTGCGATACATCTGAATCATTGGGAGATATTGCACTGGCGGTGCCGTTTATTCTGCTTGAAGCAGAACGCTTAAAGCTACCGGAAGCCGGTCATATTCTGCATCTGATCATTCATGCCACACTACACCTGTTTGGTTATGATCATATTGATGATGATGATGCGCTAAAGATGCAAAAGCTCGAGCAACAAGCTATGCATAACATGGGTTTGCATGATCCCTACCCGATGGATGTGGAACAGCTATGAGTGTTATTCAAGGCTGGATGAAACACATACGCAAGCAGATCATTGATCACATTCGTCCCGGACGCGATGAACAAGAGTTGTTGGCTGTATTGGGGCGTGCCGAAGCGGTGCAGTCTGATGCCCAACGTAGCATGCTGGAGCAACTGATTGAGTTCCATGATACACGTGTGCGGGAAGTGATGGTGCCTCGCTCAGAAATCCATGCGGTTGAAGCTCAGGATAGCCTTGCAGATATCGAACAGGTGATGCTTACACATGGCATCAGCCGTTTACCGGTGATGGATGGCGATATTGATCACGTATTGGGCGTCGTGCATGTACAGGATGTGGTCAAAGCCCGCCTCAGTGGTGAAACGCCAGCCCTGGCAACACTGCTACGCCCCTGTTTGCGTGTCCTTGAGCTTGAACAGGTCTCCGGGCTACTGTCTGAAATGCGTCAACACTCATGCCGGATTGCTATCGTATTGGACGAATATGGAGGCACGGCAGGGCTTATTTCACTGGCTGATTTGCTCGTCGAAATTATCGGTGAAATTGGTGAAGATGGTGAAGATGAAGAGAGTGAACTGGAGACGCTTGCCGATGGCAGTTATATGGTGCTGGCACGTATGCACATCGAAGAGTTGGCTGAAGCACTGGGCATACAACTGCCACAGGGAGACTATGATACCGTCGGTGGGTGGCTGACCGCCCATCTTGGCCGAATTCCCAAGGTTGGAGAACAACTCAAAGTGCGAGGCTTGCAGATTCAAATCATCGAAGCAGATCCACGCCGAATCAGTAAACTGCGCATTCAACAGTTGACCAAGAACAGTGCTAAGGATCTCAACACGAAGAGCTCAGATTCTTATCAGTCTAAACCTGATCAGGTCATCACAACAGCGCGCCAATCCGATCTAGATACAAAAGCATAACGATCATGTTTGAGAGCAAGAGGTTTTACGCGTTTTTATCATTCCTGTTTGGCGCGCTTATGCCATTCTCTTTCTCGCCGTTCGATCATGCATGGTTGGCAATTCCTGCCCTTACCGGCTGGTTATGGCTTATCCGGCGGGGAGAATGCCCGCTGATTGCAGGCTTCTCCTTTGGTTTAGGCTGGTTTGCATGTGGAGCATGGTGGGTCGCTCCAACCTTGCACACTTATGGAAATATTCCCTGGATAGCTGCGGCTTTTTGCGTGCTGCTACTTGGTGCCGTATTGGCATTATTTCCCATGTTATGGAGCTGGTTAACGTGGCGTATTGCTAAAAAAGGAGGCTGGCTGCTGTTGGTGTTTCCAGCCATAGCAGTGCTTGAAGAGTGGCTAAGAGGACATTTGCTCACAGGACTGCCGTGGACAGCGCTTGGTAATCTGCTGCTTGATACGCCAGCCATTGGTTGGGCCTCCTGGTTCGGCGTGTATGGATTAGCGCTCATTCCTGCCATGCTGGCTGCATCCATTGTCTTGCTCATCCCGCTGTCTGGATTAGATCCAGCAGAAAAATGTGATAACAAGCGCAATCAACGTATTGGAGCAGTCGGTTTGAGTATCACGCTACTGCTCTTTGCATTGGCTCCCACTCCTCCAGTCGCACAAGGTAAGCAACATTCAGTAGCGCTGGTGCAAGGCAATATTCCGCAGGATCAAAAGTGGGATGCGGCATTTGTCGGTGAAACCATGCATCGATATGGCTCACTCTCTGCTGGTGTCGCAGAGGCAGTGGATCTCATTATCTGGCCAGAAGCCGCTATCCCTTTCTTCCTGGAACGTGCTCCGGGTTGGAATCAGTGGTTAAACGAACAGGTGCAAACTTGGCGTACACCTCTGTTATATGGTGGTCTAAAAGTAATGGGTGGGAATGCCGCTCAAAACGGTTTGTTTGCCCATGATCCAGCGGTGCCCGAGCAAACCTTTGTCGGCAAACACCATCTTGTGCCTTTCGGTGAATATGTGCCGGCATGGATTCCTTTTTTACATACCCTGGTACCGGAGATTGCAGATTTCAAAGCGGCTGATGATCTCGGTGTAGTGCAGACGCGTGGTATCTCCTACGGCTCTTTGATCTGTTATGAATCGCTATTTCCTGAAGAAGCCAGAGGCAGGGTGTTGGCTGGGGCAGAAGTACTTGTGAATGTGACCAATGATGCATGGTATGCCAAAACACCTGCAGCATGGCAGCACTTTCAGGCAGCTCGCATGCGGGCCGTGGAGACAGGACGCTATGTGCTGCGTGCAGCCAATACTGGCGTCACCGCTATTATTGAACCCAATGGCGTAGTCAGTAATCAACTGCCGTGGTGGACAGCGGCAGTGTTGCAAGGTTCATTTGTCAGTTCCAATATGATCACACCTTATGGACGCTGGGGTGACTGGCCATTGCTCATTGTTTTAATGCTGCTGCTCATGCCAGCAATCATCAATCGCAAGCGATAGGAGAAGAGATGAGAGGAGAACATGTATGTGTGCTGGGGGCAGGCTCCTGGGGAACCGCACTGGCTCTGGTTCTGGCTCGTTCCGGAAAGCGTCAGGTTCGTCTATACACACGCGAACAGGATCAGGTTATCCATATCAACCAAACGCGGGAAAACAGCGATTATCTGCCCGGTATAACCTTACCTGATAACATTCAACTCACTTCATCCCTTGAAACTGCTATTGCCGATATCGATGCCTGTATTTATGCCTTGCCGTGCATCGCCGTAGATGATTATTTGCCACAGTTAGCCGGTGGAAACTATCCAGTTATAGCTGCCTGCAAGGGTTTGCATCCAGATCATATGACCCGCAATGATGAAATGCTGGCCCAATATATTGATCGTTCACGTATCGCCATCTTGTCCGGCCCTTCATTTGCGATGGAAGTCGCACAAAATCAGCCCACTGCTATCACCATGGCTGCTGAAACACTTGCGTTGGCACAACAGGCCGCCACCTTTTTTGATGATACCAACTTCCGTGTTTATCTCAGTGATGATGTGATCGGGGTTGCCATGGGTGGCGCACTGAAAAATGTCATTGCAATCGCCGCAGGTATGGCTGATGGATTGGGTTTTGGTCATAATGCTGTCGCAGCAGCAGTGACCCGTGGTTTAGCAGAAATAGCCCGTTTAACCGAGGCCTGCGGTGGCCGCACTGAAACACTGATGGGGCTATCGGGTCTGGGAGACTTAGTACTCACATGCACTGGCAGCCTGTCACGTAACCGACGCTTCGGTATGGCCATTGCAACAGGAAAAACGATTGATGAAGCTAAAATTGAAATTGGTCAGGTGGTTGAAGGGGTAAGAACGGCACAAGCGGTGGCGCTCATGGCCAAGAAGTTCGGTGTCGAATTGCCATTAATGCAAAGTGTGAATCAGATTCTGGATGGCAAACTCGATATCCAGCTTGCACTGGCACAACTATTATCACGACCCGAGCGCCCTGAATAAGGATGGAAAAAGACGATAACCAACACCTCTTTGTCGAGGCCATGGGGAAAGTTAAACCACTTCAAAATAGTGACAAAGTCCATATTGAAAAAATAAAACCAAGAACATCGCGCAAAAAAATAATTCAGCGATCAATACATCTTCCGGATGTGTCTAAAGTGACCGCGCAAAGGCCTCATGCGAGTCAGAATGATCCCTGGTTATTCATCGCTGATGGCGTTTCCCAAGATACCCTTAAACGCCTGGCTGCTGGCAGACCTGGCATTGATATGAATTTCGACCTGCATGGTATAACGCGTGATACTGCTTTAATCCTGGTACAAGACGGTGTTGCACAAGCGCTGCAGGAAGGCATGCGTGTATTATGTATTGTGCATGGTAGAGGCCTGCATTCACAAGGCAAACCGATATTGAAAGAGGCCGTCTATCACTGGCTGAGTGAAGGGCCTTTTGCGGGTATGGTATTGGCAGTCATGCCACAGCCGAATAGTGGCGGTGGCGCCTGTCTGGTGCTGTTGCGACGCCAGCATAAACAATAACCTGGTGACTTATGAAGCTCAGCCACTGATTCCACGAATGGACACGAATTAAAATCTAGTATTGCCTTATTCGTGTCCATTCGTGTGTCGTGGCTTGCTTGTATTTCTGTTTATTAGTGTGAACAGCCTGCTGAATGCACATGTCCGTGTTCAAGTTCATCTGTTGATGCATCACGCACTTCTGCTACCGAAACATCAAAATGTAAACGTTCACCAGCTAAGGGATGATTTCCATCAATGGTAACATCGTCGCCATCGACTGCTGCAATGCGAATGACTTCAACGCCCTGTTCAGTCTGAGCCTGGAACTCCATACCAACTTCAATCTTTTCAACGCCTTGAAACATACTGCTTGGCACAACTTGAGTGAGAGCCTTGTTATATTCACCATAGGCCTCAGTAGGGTTAATGCTCACCTGCAAGGCATCGTCAGCTACCTTGCCTTCTAGCGCTTTCTCTAAACCGGGAATAATATTCTGTGATCCATGCAGATACACCAGTGGCTCTGCGCCTTCTGATGAATCGATGACGGTACCTGCATCATTTTTTAATGTATAATGGATGGATACCACTTTGTTTTTTTCAATCTGCATTGGCTTCTCCTGAAATAAATCTAACAAGGCCTGCACACTAACAAACAAAAAGAGCCAAACAAGTTTACCAGAACACCGGCACGCAGTGGTAGATGTCATGCAATGGCATAAATGACGCATTATGATCCATGCATAGTGCGTGTTGAAGAGATACTGCTAATGTTTTGGCATCTAATCTGCTTATACATATTCCAAAGGACATCCAATCGCTTGTTTGTGTATGCATGCTGTCAAATAAGTTACTTAAAGGCGTTGTTTTGACAGCTGAATAAGCTGCAAGTATGTCCATAAATTGACGTTGGCCTGCGCAGTGCTCGCCAAAAAATATGGGAGGTTCATATGCTTAAGACAATACAAGGATGGTGGCGCAGAGAAGAGGGTGCCAAGCAAAGACCTGAACTCACACTTGCGATTACTAAACTCATGGTAGGCATGATGTCGATGGATGGAAAAATTGATGATGACGAGCAGGCTGAAATCATAAAATTACTGGGAGAGCAATTTGAACTGACTGCTGAAGAGAGCTCCAAGTTGATTGAGCAAGCTAAAGATACCAGTCGCTCAGACCTGCGCATTGATCTGGTGGTAGATCAGATTGTTGATCAATATAATGTTGAAGAACGCACAGCCATGCTGGCCAAGCTTTGGCGTGTCGCGATGGCCGATGGTAATATCGCCTTTCTGGAAGAGCAGTATATTAATCGAATTTCAGGATTGATTGGTGTGCCTTCTGATGCATTGGCAGAGCTTAAAGTGCGCCAAGAAGACAACTTTCCTGAGCTTGATCAGTCCGACCGTTTTCAACACCCAGATACGGTAAAAAACTGACTCTTGGCTTACCATAATCTGCTGACCTAAAATCTAAAAGAAGCAGAGCCAATGCGTCCCGCTTAAGTACGGTGCATATTCACTTGAAAGAGCATTGCTGCCTATCATTGAAATCCGATACTACGTTTATTCAGTTATACGGATTCAACAAATAGAAGGGGAATATCATCTTCGGAGATATGCAAAGCCTCCATCTCTTGTCGCAGGTGTTTCCGCGTCAGTGGAATTTCATCGAGAAACTGTGTTTTGCCATCACGGCGAGCTAGACGTGCAAAAATACCTATCGCTTTGATATGACGCTGCAGAGCGGTTAAACGCAAAAGCTGATGCCAATCATTAAAATCATCGAAATATTGGGAGTATTGTTCCGGCAGCGCGGCAAAGAATACCTTGCTCCAATGCCGCCGTTCTTGTTCCGGGTAATCCTGGTAGCAATCATATAATAACGATGCCAGATCGTAAGTCACAGGTCCCATGACAGCATCCTGATAATCAATTTGCCCAAGTGGTAGCCCAGACTCGGGCAGCATCAGGTTGCGGCTATGATAATCCAGATGTACCGGCACTCGAGGTAATGCAGCCAGGCGGTTTAATGTGTCTGTCAGAGCAATATGAAAAGTATTGCGCTCATCATTGCTCGGGTGCTTCACTGTCAGTTCAGGCAGATACCAATCCAGATATAGATCACACTCACGGCGCATTCTGTCCACGTTGAAAACAGGCAGCACCATCTCAGGCTGAGATGCTTGCAACAGATGCAGTTGAGCCAAGGCGTCCTCAAAAAGAGGTTTCATTTCACCTGCTGAAGCACGAAAACTAGCCCATGATTCATCACCAAAATCTTCCATCAGCAGGAAGCCTAATGTCTGATCTTCTGCTTTTAGACTTGAAACACGCAGACCTGCCCGCTCAAGCCATGCGCGCACTGCCAAAAAAGGTCGCACATCCTCATGCTGTGGTGGTGCATCCATTAATACAAAATGTTCATTGCCATGCTCTATTCTGAAATAACAGCGAAAAGAAGCATCGCCAGCCAAAGGGCGGATCACTACATCATCGCCAAGCACCTGTTTTAGCCAACCCTCGCGGGCTAAGCCCCTCGCGTTAGTTGCCACGAATGAGCAAGCCTTTGAGGTGCATCTGCATTTCTATCTGAATCTGTTTATTTTCGGCTACAGCCTTAGAGACAAACGGACCGGCATAGACGCGAAACCACAGGCCTTTTTCTCCCAAATCAATCGACCGTACAAAGGCAGGAAAGCCAGCTCTCTTAATTTTACTTTGCACTGGATCAGCATCACTCTGGTGACGGAATGAAGCAATTTGAATACGATAAGGATGGCTATCAAGCGATGAGTTGTTCACCGGCACTACCGATGCGGCACTGATTGAAGAGGGTTGATTGTTGGTAACATGTCTAAGTGCAGCGGCTTTCGACACAGGCTTTCTTTCAGCTTTGGCAGTGACCGGAGACGGCATTACGGATTGCTTGGGCAGAGACTTATAAAACTGGAGCTCACCAACTTTGGTGTGAGCGCCTTCTCCGGCTTTAGTTTTCCACTGTTCAACCAGGGCCTCTAGCGTTTCAACCCGTGCAATGTGTATCTTTGCTTCAGCACTCTTCGCAGCCAACTGAGCTTTCATAACATCGATATCGGCTTGGTTGTCTGTGTGTTGATCATTCCCTGCACCTAGCCAAAACCCTGCGGTAAAACATATGACAGCAACAAAGATAATGGCTATTACAGGCAGCGCAGATGCGGCACTACTCGGTGCCGGAGTTTTACTTGGTGCAGCATTATGTGCAAAGTCCCTTGCCATTTAATTACCTTCTCCGCGCATCATAAATGCATCCATTACATACGCTCCGGTGTAGACACACCCAGAATAGATAGACCATTGCTAATCACTTGTGCGACTGAACGGATCAATAGTACCCGTGCAGCAGTCAGGGCCGTATCTTCACTGACAACCCTGTTTTTGTGATAAAAGCTGTGAAAATCAGCCGCCAGACGCATGACATAGGTCGCCACACGATACGGCTCAAGTCGTTCTGCTGCTTTTTTCAAGGTGTCGGGGTAAGCCAGCAACTGGGCGATTAAACGCTGCTCTTCATCTGCCGTCAGTACAGATACATCTATATTTTCAATGTCGTTACCGTTGATCAGCCCTGCATCAACACCCTCATCCAGCGCTTTGCGTAAAATTGCCTGAATACGAGCATATGCATATTGCACATAATAGACTGGGTTTTCATCATTCTTTTTCTTGGCGGCTTCCAGATCGAAATCAAGTTGGGATTCCACACGCCGTGTCATAAAGTTAAAACGCACCGCATCTGAACCCACTTCATCGACCACTTCACGCAGGGTGACAAAAGTGCCTGCTCGCTTGGACATTTTTACAGGTTTGCCATCACGGGTCAGGTTGACCATCTGCACCAGAATCACATCAGGCTGAGCCTCGGTCTGTATCAAGGCTTTCATCGCTGCCTGAACGCGGGTGACATAACCACCGTGATCAGCACCCCAGACATCAATCATGCGATCAAAACCACGTTGATGCTTATCAAAATGATAAGCAATGTCGGCAGCAAAATAGGTTGCCGAACCATCCTGCTTGGCTAGTGGACGATCCACATCATCACCAAAATCAGTAGTACGGAAGAGTAATTGTTCAACAGGGGTGTAATCGGATACTTCCTTGCCTTTAGGTGGTGGAAGAACACCTTTATATACCACGCCATCAGCACGTAACTGTTCAATCAATGTCTGTACACGCCCACTGCTATGCAAGCCTTGCTCGGAAAAGAAGAAATCGAATGCAATACCAATTGCAGCCAGATCTTCACGAATCATGCTCATATTGCCATCGATAGCATCTTGAGATATCGCCTGTGTACGTTCATCATCAGAGAGTAGGCTTAAGGTTTTATAGTCATGTTTTTGAAGCAATTCGCGTGCGATCTGCACAATATATTCCCCCGGATATGCACCCTCGGGAAAATCAATCTTCTCACCTTGTAGCTCCTGCATACGCAACCAGACACTATTCGCCAATACGCCAATCTGTGCACCAGCATCATTGATATAGTACTCGCGTTGAACATTGTGCCCTACTGCCATCAATACATTAGCCAGTGCATCGCCGACAACGGCTCCACGACCATGGCCGACATGCATTGGCCCTGTTGGATTGGCGGAAACAAATTCTAAGTTCACCTTCTCTGCATCATCGGCCATAGCTATCCGGCCATACTGAACACCTGATTGGATGATTGTTTTCAAAGCACTCGCTTCAGAAGCTTGTTTCAAACGAATGTTGATAAAGCCCGGTCCTGCGATATCCGCATGTTCAACAGCTTCAGGCCAGACCACTACATCAAGAATTGAAGCGGCAATTTGCTGCGGACTGCGTTTTAACACACGCGCCAAGGGCATCGCAATATTAGCTGCGTAGTCACCATGATCTTTCTGCTTGGGCCGGTTCAATGCAACCGGAGGCATAGGTGCATCAGGATGCTCCGCCAATAATGTTTCCAGTGCTTGCTGTAATGCTTGTTCCAGTGCTTGTTTCACCTTGGTTCTCCATTGCTTCTTCAACTAAAATCCGAATCATAACCACGTATCTGCTGAATACTATCGATGGTCATAAACTTCCGTCTGGCTGATATGAGGTTTGATCATTATTTTAATATATTATCCTATAATAAATCTCAAACTGTCAAAAAAAATGCGGGCCGCAAGCGACCCGCATTTATTCATCGCTTTTTATGTTATTTTGATAATACGCGCAGTTCTACGCGTCGATTTTTAGCACGTCCGGCAGAATCTTTATTGCTCACTACAGGTTGAGATTCACCATAACCATGTGAAGTCAATCGCTGCGCACTAATACCATGTGAAATAAGATACTCTTTCACACTGGTTGCACGGCGTTCAGACAGTGCTTTATTATATGCTTCAGAACCACTGCTATCGGTGTGTGCGGCAACTTCAACATTGATTTTGCTGCGTTTATTTAATGTTTTAACACCACGATCCAGAGTCGCAATAGACGCAGGTTTAAGGGCGGCACTATCGTTGGCAAAATAAACGCCATCGAGATTGATCACTTCAACCACCACGTTACAACCTTTACGTGCTTTCTCATGCGCCGCTTTAGCTTGCGATTCGGCACGAGCAATCAACTCTGAATTTTCTTCAGGATGATAACCAACCTCTGTAAGTTCATGTGCAGCCCAATACAAGGATGCTACAGCCTGAGCTTGTAACTTAGGAGCACATCTCTCAGCGCCTGCTGCTTTAGCGGCAGCAATAGCATTACGCGCAGCATCAAGTTCGCTGGTATTCGTGTTCATGGAATGCGCACAAGCAGTCATGGAAAGGGCAGCCAATATAAGAATAATTCGATGCATCATTTTGCACCTCCAGACTGAGCTGCATGCTCTTCAGCCATGCTCATGAAAGCTTTAGCCACTGATGTGTCGTGCTGAGCTTTTTCTTCAACCGCAATATCGGCCAATTCACGTGCCAAGCTCGCATGATAATCACTGTTGTCGCCTAATTGTTCATTCATCGCATCGGCACGTGTTTCCACACTGGTAAAAAAACCTGCACTTGTCGCCGGTAGTGCAAACGCAAATAGTGTAAATAATAATAAAACAGCTTTCATATATCCCCCTTGTTTTGCTAGTGCCACCAAGTATAGCAGAAAATATTCGATTTCTCAGACTATTATTTCTGTAATAACTCTAGTTCACGTAACAGCGCCTTGCGTCGCAACAACAGGCTCAAATGGCCCCCGCCATGTTGATGCCAAAGGTGCGCGGCACGCAAGCCGGCCATTAACAATGCACGAACACGCTGTGTATGATTCGTTTGGCTCAAAAATTCTGATTTACCACGCACAATGATGCGCGGTTTCATCGTACTAATCGTATCTCCATACAGATCCGCAATCGCAGCAATCACATTATGATGCATAGCATCACCGAAATATTGACGTTGATTGCTGATACGGATCATGCCCTTTGCCAGTTTGTTGCGCATGTCGGCATCTTTTGAAAGCTTTCGCTCAAGAGCGGTCAAACCGGCGCTGTAAAGCATCAGATCTTTTGCTTCAAGCAGTTTCTCTCCCTGCAAAAGCTTGATGCAAATGCGTATTCCCGTTTCCAAATGCCTGACACCACCATACAAATCCAGCACCGTCTGCTTCGGCTGAATGGAGGCATCTGAAAAAATACTTTCCATCATCACGCGACTATCTTCAGTATCCACCACGCCTTTGCGGGCAATACCATTCACCAGATAAATAGCCTGCGTCATAGCAGCAAGGGCAGTAGCACGTTGGGTTAAATCTGAAGAGTGAGAAGACATGCCTGCATGCTGAAGATGGAAGAGAGGATGCTCAAGTAATGAATGAAATGCGCCATATGGCAAGAGAGTGCCTTAACGCTGCTGATCCCGATGAAAAACTGCACCGCGTTCGCGCCTTAATGCGATCGTGGCAGCAGGGCAATGTTAGCTTGGATATTAAGGTGGCGATGCCATCACTGTGCCACCCCGGCAGACCTGACAAACCAGCGCTCGTTCGTGGCAGCGACACCCCTCGTCGTGGTTTTGGCACATCCGAAGGTCGGGCGATTATGATGCATGCCATTGCGCATATTGAATTTAATGCCATCAATCTGGCCCTCGATGCCGTACAGCGATTCGCCAATATGCCTGATCAATATTACACCGACTGGTTACAGGTTGCCTTTGAAGAGGCCTATCATTTTGAGTTGGTGCGGGCCCATCTTCGCCACCTTGGTGGTGAATATGGCGATTATGTTGCACATGGCGGTTTATGGGAGATGTGTGAAAAAACTGCTCACGATGTATTGATTCGTATGGCGCTCGTGCCGCGTGTGCTGGAAGCGCGAGGGCTGGATGTCACACCGGGTATTCAAAAGAAGTTAGCGCAGGCGAACGACCATAATGCAGTCAGTATTCTGGATATTATTTTACGCGATGAAATAAACCACGTTGCCATTGGTAATCAATGGTATCGATACTGTTGCGACCAGCGTGATCTGGATACAGTAGATACATTTACCACATTGTTGGCGGAGTTTTATCCTAAAGGCTTGATGGGGCCGTATAATATGGTTGCGCGTGAACAGGCTGGTTTCACCGCCTCTGAATTATCTCTTTTAAATCAGCCTTCATCATAAGATGTATCACCTTAATAGCGTGAGTGCCTGATCCAAAGGTCCTTCATTAAAAGCATAAGGAGCTTGTTCAACCACCTTGGGCTTGGCATGAAACGCAATGCCTAATCCAGCTGCCTGTATCATTGGCAGATCATTAGCACCATCACCAATTGCGACCGTTTGCGACATCGGAATGCTATATGTCTCCGCCTGCTCAAGCAGACAGCGACGCTTGGTTTCTGCATCAACAATATCACCAATGACAGAGCCTGTTAATTTACCCCGATGAATTTCTAACACGTTGGAGCGGGTAAAATCCAAATTCAAACGCGCTTTGAGTTTATCTGTGAAATAGGTGAAACCACCAGAGACCAAACCCACTTTCCAACCATGACTCTGAACCGTACGAATCAAGTTCTCCGCACCCTCTGTCAAGGCAATGCGCTCCACGTACACCTGTTCGAGTACCTCAGCACCAAGCCCTGTCAACAGCTGAACCCGTTCGATTAACGATTCGGAAAAATCCAGTTCTCCACGCATAGCGCGTGCAGTAATCTCAGATATTTGCTGTTTGATACCCAGAAAATCTGCAATTTCATCAATGCATTCGCACTGAATCAGGGTGGAATCCATGTCCATAAACAATAGACCGGGCTGAGATAAAGAAGGAAGAGATGACATAAGCGCAATCATGCCACTTTTAAAATATTTCAAAAGGTGTAACTATTGAGTGATCATGAAAACAGGTTTTGCCAAAATCTCATATACATATTGTGAGCAGAGAAAAAGTCGTCTATGCTAATCGCATGAAGTTATACAGACGTAATAGTGACCATCAATGAGATGACTGAACCCGAAATCAATATAGAAGGCGTGGATAGCTTGCCTGCTGCCTTTTTTCACACTGCGAAACGGTATGCTGACAGGCCAGCCCAGTGGCAGCGTCATGATAGTGCGTATCAGCCCATCACGTATGCCGAGATGGAATTGCGTATTAAACACATTGCCTGTGGCTTAATTCGAGCAGGTGTTCAGGCCGGAGATCGTATTGGCCTGTTGATGGAGAACCGCCCTGATTGGGCCGTGATCGATTATGCCATCCTCTCTATTGGCGCTGTCACAGTACCGCTGTATTGCACATACCGGGCTCAGGATATCACTCAGGTACTCAATGATTCCGAGGCAATTATATGCATCACATCAGATGGCAAACTGCTAAATAACCTACTGGAGGCGGTTGAGACCTGTCCCCACGTACAACATATTTATGCTCTCAATATTAGCAGCGACAACGAGAAACTTGTGTCTGTCGGAGATCTGGACTCAACAGAGATAGACGAAAATAGCCTTGAGCAACGCTTAAATAATATCGACAGAAATACCCTGGCAACGCTCTCCTATACATCAGGCACTACTGCACAGCCTAAGGGGGTAATGCTCACGCATGGCAATATCCTCTGTAATATTGAATCAGTGCCTCAATTTGTAATCCTGAATACCGATCGTGATGGAGAGCGCTTCCTCTCTTTCTTGCCACTTGCGCATATGCTGGAACGCACTGCTGGTCATTTTATCCCCTATACCTTTGGTCTATCGGTGGGTTTTGCCGAGCGCCCCGACACCATTGCTAAAAACATGCTGGAATGCCATCCAAGCATTATGATTGTTGTACCCCGGATGCTGGAAGTGATTCGTGCACGTATTTTAGCGCAGCTAAAGCAGCAACCATTAATGAAACAGAAAATGTTTGAATTTTATATAAGTCGCGCAAAAAAGAATAAAAATGGTCTATTTATAGCCCGATTAACGCACCTTCTCGACAGGCTTGTTGGCAGAAAAATACGTTCTCGTTTTGGCGGCAGCTTACGTGCCTTTATGTGTGGTGGAGCGCCGCTTTCCATTGACCTTGCTGAATTCTTCGAAGCTATAGGCATTCCGGTGATGGAAGGCTATGGCCTGACCGAGTCCGCCCCCTTATTAACAGTAAACCCTATGTCGGATAGAAGGCCCGGTACGGTTGGCACCGCAGGTAAAGGTGTTGAGCTGCGTGTTGCTGATGATGGTGAAATCCTGGCAAGTGGCCCGAATATTATGCTTGGATATTGGAACAACAAAGAGGCTTCACAGGAAGCTCTGATCGATGGCTGGCTACAGACCGGCGATATTGGCTTTATATCGTCCGAGGGCTATCTCACCATCACGGATCGCAAAAAAGATATCATTATTAATTCAGGTGGTGAAAACATTTCACCGCAGCGCGTAGAAGGGGCGCTCATAGAACACCCGGAAATTGATCAATGTGTTATATACGGAGATCAGAAACCTTATCTTGTTGCTCTCATTAGCCCGAACAAAGATGCTTGTATTGCCTGGGCCCAACAGCAGGGGCTGCCCGCATCTGACTGGCAATCGCTATGCGAATCGGACATTTTAAAGAAGCACCTTCAGAACAGTATCAACACCATACTCAAGCCGTTGAACCCATACGAACACGTGCGTCGCATTCATCTGCGCCCTGAGCCATTCAGTATCGAGAGCGGCACCCTAACGCCAACCATGAAGCTCAAACGTCGGGTCATTTATAAGCGTTATGCCGACATTATCGGGTCACTCTATAAATAACAAACATTCAAGGAATACGGGTTTAACTCTCAGCGTACAGGGCTTCCAGAATAGGGCGAGCACCGGCATCTAAGACTTCATCAGCCAATGCAGCACCAAGAGCTACACCATCAGCACGATTACCTGTTGTTTCACGCGCAATCATGACAGAACCATCGACAGCACCGACAAGGCCTTTCAGATGCAGGGTATCACCATCCAATGTCGCAAACGCAGCAATCGGCACCTGACAACCACCTTCCAGACGGGCCAGGAAAGAACGTTCTGCTCGGGTTCTATCCACGGTATCTGTGTCATTAAGCTGATCAATCAAAGCATTGATCACATCATCGGCATCGCGGGTTTGTACACCTAGCGTGCCCTGCGCGACGGCAGGCAAGAGTAATTCTGTATCCACAAACTGATGCATTTTATCCTGCATGCCCATACGACATACACCGGCAGCGGCCAGAATCACCGCATCTACTTCTTCGCCCAGTTTGGAAAGGCGTGTCTGGATGTTGCCGCGAATAGAAACAAATTTAAAATGCGGGTATCTGCCAGCCAGCTGGGCAATACGGCGCAGACTTGATGTACCAATCGTTGCACCTTCAGGTAAGGTATCCAGACCACCACCGGTAATTGTAGCAATCGCATCGCGTGGATCTTCACGTTTGGGATGCGCCCGAATACTGGTTCCTGCGGGCAGCTCGGTCGGCACATCTTTCATTGAATGCACTGCGATATCAGCACGACCATCCAACAAAGCTTCATCAATTTCTTTGGTAAATAGCCCCTTACCGCCAACTTTTGCCAAGGGTACATCAAGGATTTTATCACCACGGGTGACAATCTTGACCAGCTCAGTGGTGACGTTCGGATCAAGCCGCTCCAGCTCAGATGCAATATATTCAGCCTGCCACAAAGCAAGCGGGGAACGACGGGTAGCAATACGAATAAGGGACAATGGAACCTCCATGATTGTGCGAACGGTAACGCTAAGACCTCATTTTCTCAAAAGAAAATGCAAACAGCTATCACCATAGCGTCTGGAGTCCTGACAAATCCAGCCTTCAGGCCATAGTGGCTGGTAGCGAGCGGACTCTTCAATGACCAATTGATGGGCTGTAATACTGTGCTGATCAAGCAGTTGAAGTACATTTTCAGCTTCACCCTGCGCATAGGGTGGATCGGCAAAGATAAGATCAAATGATGATCCTGAAAGCAGTTTGATGCCTTTCTCCACGCTCATCTGCTTAATCTGCCAACGATTCTCCAGCTTCAAATACTCGCGGGTCTGTTGAAGGCTCTTCGCTGCAAGGTGATGAAGTTCAATCGATTGGGCTGATTTGGCGCCGCGGGAAAGTGCTTCCAGAGCCATAATGCCAGAGCCTGAAAACAGGTCGAGCATGTCAAAATCATCAACGGAACCAAGCATATTAAACATCGCCTGCCGCACCTTGGCGGGTGTAGGCCTTAACCCCGGTACATTCGCTACCGGCACAATACGGCTACGCATCTCGCCTGCCGTTATGCGCATATCGAAAGCCCTGAGTTACTGAGGTGGAACATGATCAGTGTGCGGCAGGAATAACTGGCTGAAAAGCAGATGCAGGGCCAACACGAACCCGATTCCACTGTTCCGGTTTGAGATAGCGTTCGGCCTGGGCTTTAACTTGCTGCAAACTCACGCGCTCTACCTGTTCCGTCCAAGCGCTCAAATAGTTCAGAGGTAGGCCATAGAGTCCAATCATCGCAATCAAACCCACACGTTCACGGTTGGAATCTATGCGCTGTGCAAAACTACCAATCAGATTCTCTTTGCTGGCTTTAAGTTGTTTGGCACTAATCTTACCTGCTGCCATGGATGCAATCACATCACGCACCACTTGTTCTGCCTCACCAGCCTGATCGGCACGGGTTTGCAAGGTAATCACAAAGGGCCCCTCAACCGCTAAGGGCATAAAATACGAGTAAACCCCATAGACCAGGCCACGCTTTTCACGCACTTCTTCCATCAGACGGGAACCAAAACCACCGCCACCGAGCACATGGTTAAGCACAAAAGCAGGGAAAAAGTCCGCATCACTGCGTGACGGCCCCAAACGTAACAATTGCACCAGCATCTGTGTTGTCGGTAAGCTTACATTCCGCTCCTGACCGGTGATTACTTTAGGACTATCAATAGCATACAGGCCTTTGCTCGCTTTACCTTTCCATGACGATAGACGTGCGTTTAATAACGGTAATAATTCGTTCATCGTGATATCACCACTGACAGCCAGCACAGCACCTTCGGGTTTGACCTGAGTACGATACAGTTGCTTTAAATCGGCAACCTCAATGCGTGCTAGCGTCTGCATACTTCCGCCGGGACGATGGCCATAGGGATGCCCTGCAAACAGTAGATCGGCACCGGCTTGTGAGGCCTGTGCGCCCGGCTCCTCTTTCTCCTTTTGCGCGGAGGCAATGGAATCCTGTTTCATAATGGCAAAGCGTTTCTGATTCCAACCCGGCTGCAACAGCAATTCAGCAAATGCATCCAGCCCCGGCTCTAATGCATCCTTTAACACCGTCAGTGAAACATTGAAATCATCACGACCTGCACTTGCACCCAAATGAATAGCATCCGCATCCAGCAGGTCGGCCCAGGCTGTAAAATCATGTTTGGCGGTATGATCAGATAGCATGCCGGCCAACAGACTGGCAGATCCCGCTTTTTCTGCCGCATCAAAACGGCTGCCGGCAGGCATCACCAGCTTCATTGCCAGCATCGGTACATTATGCGCTTCCATTAACAGTACACGCACACCGTTATCCAGTTTTGCTTCTTCAATTGCTGGCACAGCCTGTGCTATTGAAATGCCGCTACATAACGACAGGCAGAGCGCCATCACATATCCACGTATCATCATGATTTATCTCCCGCTGCCATGTGTTTAGCAGGCATCATAATACCTGTTGTCGAACGCTCCTGTTTCAACCAGCGCGCCACCGCTTTCTGAATGTCCGCAGCCGTGACATGACTGATCGCTTTCAGCCACAAGGGGCGATTCTCAGCACCGGTTCCGACGACTTCCATGCGACCAATCTCTTTGGCGCGTAGATAGAGCGAGTCCTGAGCAAATACATTGGCTGCAATAACATTGCGTTTGGCGGCAGCTAACTCTTTGGCAGTTACCGGTTTTTTTGCCATATCATCCAGTAGCGCCCACAGGGATTTTTCAAATGCTTCGGTTGTCTGTTTGGGACCCAATAGACCATAGGCATACCATAAATCAAGTCCCATGGAGGATTCATCGTAGCCTGCACTGGCGGTAAATGCTTTGCGTTGTTTATCGACAATTTCACGCGTCATGCGGGCAGAACGACCACCGGCCAGAATATGCGTAGCCAGAGCCAGAGATGCCGCTTCATTATCATTTTTACCCGGCTTCCATACAGGCACTGGAATGGTTACCGCCAACATAGGCAACTGTGCAGGCAGTGTCACTTGAATACGTTTAGGGCCAAAGGGTTCTGGTTCCACTGGATTGAAACGGGCCGGGATATCACCATGTACCTTTATCTTACCAAAGGTCTTGGCGACGGTCTTTTTTACCTGCTCAAAGTCCACATCACCAACGACCACTACAATAGCATTTCCCGGCACATAATGTTTGTTGTAAAAAGCACGCACATCTTCAATCGTCAGGGCTTGCAGATCCTGCATCCAACCGATGACCGGATTGCGATAGGGGTGCAGACGCAAAGATGCAGCAGAGAGCTCTTCAAACATACGCGAGTTCGGATCATCTTCGGTGCGCATGCGGCGCTCTTCCATGATCACCCGAATTTCTTTCTGGAAATCTTCATCGCGCAACCTGAGATGGGCAAAGCGTTCGGCTTCCATGGCCAGCACTTCCTGTACACGCGCCGCCGGAACGGTTTCAAAATAAGCGGTGTAATCGGTGCTGGTAAAGGCATTATCACTACCACCCATGGCGGATATGCGTTTGCTGTATTCACCTGCGTCCAGCTTTTTTGAGCCCTTAAACATCATATGTTCAAATACATGTGCTAAACCGGTTTTGCCGGGCACTTCGTCGCGGCCACCGACTTTCAACCAGACCTGCACCATTGCCACCGGCGCTGAATGGTCTTCTTCAACCACCAGTTTAGCGCCGTTTTTAAAGGTAGTCTGTTGTATTTCCCCAGCATTGGCGCTGGATATAAAAAGGCAGGTTGATAGCAAAAACATAACAATTCTTTGCAATGGCATAAAATCTCCAGGGAGTTAAATATTCAAGCAGCCGGGATATTGATACATCCATATTACAAATCAATGAAATGTTAGCGCACGCCCTGAGACTTGAGATATTCCTCATAGGTTCCGTGATAATCCACAATGCCATTTGGTGTGATTTCAATAATACGGGTGGCTACAGTGGCTATGAGTTCACGGTCATGGCTGACAAAAATCAATGTGCCAGGATACGCTGCCAGCGCTATGTTCAGGGATTCGATAAACTCCATATCCATATGGTTGGTCGGCTCATCTAACAACATCACATTGGGATTCTGGAACATGAATTTACCAAATAGCATGCGCCCCTTTTCACCACCGGAAAGTGCTTTCACCGATTTGTTGATATCATTCTGTGAAAACAGCATACGTCCGAGATTACCACGCACTTCCTGTTCACCGTGTTCTTCCCGCTTCCACTGGGTCATCCAGTCAAACAGGGTGACATCCTCAGCAAAATCAGCTGAATGATCCTGAGCGTAATAACCCAGTTTTACATTTTCCGACCATTTGATTTCACCCGAAGTAGCTGCCAGATCACCAGCCAGACAACGCAACAGTGTGGTTTTACCAATACCATTGGGGCCAATTACCGCCACGCGCTCTCCAACAGGCACCATCAAATCGAATTTTTCAAACAGCAGCTGATCATCAAAACCTTTGCTCAATTCATTGAGTTTAAGTGCAACTTTGTTCAGCGGCTTATCCTGTGAGAATTTCATATAAGGACTGACGCGGCTTGAAGGTTTTACTTCATCGAGTTTGATTTTATCCAGTTTTTTGGCGCGTGATTGTGCCTGCGTAGCCTTGGATGCATTGGCTGAGAAACGACGTACAAACGCCTGCAGTTCCTGAATCTCTTCGGTCTTCTTGGCATTGGCCGTTAACAGCTGTTCCTGCACCAGTGCAGAGGCTTCCATATAATTGTCATAATTGCCCGGGTACATGCGTAATTCGCCATAATCCAAATCAGCCATGTGGGTGCAAACACTGTTAAGGAAGTGACGGTCATGCGAAATAATGATCATTGTACTTTTACGTTCCTTGATCACGCCTTCCAACCAACGGATTGCATTGAGATCCAGGTTATTGGTTGGCTCATCCAGTAGAATGATCTCCGGGTTACCAAACAGCGCTTGGGCAAGCAGCACACGCAGTTTTAAACCGGGCGCAATGGATTTCATCAGATTGTAGTGATCTTCAACCGGAATGCCCATATCGATAAGCAAATCACCAGCATCGGGTTCGGCACTATAGCCATCCATGTCAGCAAATTCGCTTTCCAGATCGCCGGCACGCATACCATCTTCTTCGCTTAATTCTTCCTGAGAGTAGAGAAACTCACGCTCCTGTTTCACCTTCCACAGTTTCTCATGACCCATCATCACGGTATCAATTACGCTGATCTCTTCAAAGGCGAAATGATCCTGACGCAATTTACCAAGGCGCTGATGCTCACCAATGCTGACGTGGCCATTGGTAGGCTCCAGATCACCACCCAGAATTTTTATCAAGGTGGATTTTCCGCAACCATTTGCGCCAATAAAACCATAACGATTGTTATCGCTGAATTTGACTGAAATGTTTTCAAACAGGGTCTTATCCCCGAATTGCATAGTAATACCAGATGTAGAAATCAATGAACTATTCCGTGAGACATAAAATTTAACCATGCAATAGTCGTTGCAAAACATGGCTTGAAAAGTGGTGCAGCTTAGTGTTGAGCATAATATATACAAGTTAGAGATCGTATAATGCGTTCATAGGACTATCTTGAAAGCTTCAATACCGAGGCTGAAATTCACATGCAACAGCGCTTACGCCCAAGGTGCCTGACTTACTTAACAGCGTACTCCGCGACTTGTTCATAACGCGTGATCTGATGATGAATAGGGGCGCTATATTGCTCAACACCAAGCCACTGAATCGCTTTTTCAAGCCCATCACTGCGTAAAATGCGTATTTCATCCAGATCAGCTACTTCTGCTGCTGATTTATATATCCTGGCTAAGCCAAAACTCACGGCGCTTTTCGTAATAAAGGCTACCTTCCCATGCGAACGGAATTTCGCTTTTCTCATGCGTTTTCCAGCAGAGAAAATAGCTTTAAAGGATAGGTTGCGTGTTGATATGCTTTTGCACATGACAACCAAACCAAGTTTTCCGGGGCTGTCATACTGATCTTCAAACATTCTGGAGATGTGGGCATCCAACTGCTCATCAGTCACAAGCCCATGCAGAATGACCAGCATGAAATTCATGTCATCAAAATGTTCAAAATGAATGCCGATGGCTAACTCCTAGCACGAAGCTTCTTGGTACCATCTTCATTAATAGCATAAAATTTCAAAAAATACAATCTTGATCTCGTGGTGTTGATCATTACAAACGCCTTTGCTACTAACAGCCTACTAGGTCGTAGTTTGATCCAACTTTCTATCATCTCTCACCTGTTTGACCACCAGCAAGGCTTCAACCAGCACCCAGAATGCCAACATAAAAATCGCTGCTCCAACGGCAGCAACTGTCCATTGCCCATTTCCCACGGCCTTGAAGATGCCCATCACCATGCCGGAAATGGTGGCACCAAGTACAAGCAACATCGGTAACATGGTATAGAGAATAGGTTTTTTCTTACGATAGAGATAAATGGTAACGGTTAGCAATGTTAAACCGGCCAGAATCTGATTGGTGGTGCCAAACAATGTCCATAAAAATAGACCTGCCGGTTTGCCATCCATCGTGAAAAAGGCAAAGAAACCAATCGCAGCAATGGCCAGGGTCGTCGCAACATAACGATTTCCCAATGCTTTTACATGGATAGTTTCACCGATTTCTTCGAGATTAAAGCGCAACAGCCGCGCACCTGTATCTACACTGGTCATGGCAAAGCCGACTACGACAACAGAGATAAATGCCGCAGCATAATCCACTGGAATCCCTAATTGGTGAATAAAGTTGGCATTACCCTGAATAAACACACCAAGCTTCTGATGCAGACCGGCGGCTTTTTCCCATGAACCATAAAAAGATTCCCACTCCGCACGCGATGAAAAGGCGCCTGCCGTGGTCGCCAATACGGCCAACAGTGCTAACAACGATTCACCAATCATGCCAACATAACCCACGAAGGGAGCATCACTCTCTTTGTTCAACTGTTTGGATGTTGTACCGGATGCGACCAAGCCGTGGAAACCGGACACTGCCCCACAAGCAATAACGATAAACAAAAATGGCATCAGCGGTGGAGCTCCGACAGGATTAGGGTTAATGGCTGGAGCCACCCAGTCCGGAGATAATAAAAAGAAGCCTGCCAGCATCATAAACAGGGCCAGATACAATAGCAGTGAATTGAGGAAATCCCGTGGCTGTAGTAACAACCAGACAGGCAAAATACTGGCAATAAAGGCATACACCAACAGAGACCATGTCCAGTCGCTGGCTGTAAAGCCTGTGATAGGCATTTCCAAGCCGATACTTGTAGTGATCAGCATCAATACAAAACCTACTGCAATCATGGGCCACAGGGGAAAGTTCTTTTTATAGACCAGAAAACCAATCACCATGGCTATTAACATCAATGAGTAGGTCGGGAATACCGCTTCCGGATGCGCTGTGGCTGGAATATTGGCTACATCTGGTGCTGCAAATAGGCCTGAAATAACCAGCACAAACACGCCCATTGCCAACGCCACGAGGAAGAAGATCACCAATAGAAACAATAACCGTGTACGCGGGCTGATCACATCACGGGCAATCGAACCAACACTTTGTCCTTTATGGCGAATGGAGAGCACCAGTGCAGAAAAATCATGCACGGCTCCAACCAGTAAGGTGCCAAATACCACCCAGCACAGAGCTGGTACCCAGCCCCAGATCACCGCGATCGCAGGGCCGAGCATAGGCGCTAAGCCGGCAATGGATGCATAATGATGGCCAAAAAGAATGTATTTGTTGGACGGTACATAATCGACGCCGTCCTGCATGCTATGCGCTGGTGTGATGTTATCATCATTCAATTCAAATATTTTTTTGCTTAAAACACCTTTGGCATAAAAGTGAAAAAACACGAGATACAGGCATAACACCGTAATCGTCATTACTACAGGACTCATCCCATACCCTCCATCTTCAAGGCAACCAAATGGGTGATTGCTTGTCGTACAAGCGCAGCACGCTACCCTAGCGCCCAAACTGAACAAGGGGATCCGTTATGCGGCAACTGATGTTATTCGCTTTACTGCTCAGCTTCACAGCATGTCAACAGCAGAGCGATTTACCAAAACTTGAAGCCATCAATAGCAGCCCTGTGGTTGCGGTGGTCAACGGCATTAGTATTCATGAATCCGATATAGACAATGAAATGGCCAACCTGCCAGATCCCATGATTCAATACCGCAATGACCCCAAGGCCCGCACGCATATTTTGCGTTCACTCATTCGCCGCATTGCCATCAGCCAGAAAGCCAAACGCCTGGGGTTGGATATGAATCCGGCGATTAAACAGCGCATGCAGGCTGCGCAACGCCAGATTTTAATTGGAGCTGCAAAATCCTGGCAGTTGGCACAAATGGTGGTTATTCAAACAAGTGAAATTGAAGCCTATTACAACAACCATTACGACGAATTCAGCGTGCCAGAACAAGCGCATGCGCGTCATATTCTGTTGGGTTCTGAAAAAGAGGCATGGCAGGTGCTGAAAAAGCTACGCCGCAATCGCAGCCTGTTTGAGAAACTGGCCGCAAGTCATTCTCTGGACAGTAACAACAAATCACGCGGTGGAAATCTCAACTGGTTCCCGCGTGGAATGATGGTAAAGGCATTTGACGATGTCGCCTTTTCCTTGAAAAAAAATGGCCTGAGTACGCCGGTAAAAACAAAGTTTGGCTGGCATATCATTGAGCTTCTGGGCAAACGCCCGGCCATGCAAAAGCCTGTTGAAGAGGTGCGTGATGAGATCATCAGCACAATAGAGCATCAGCGTTTGCAACAATGGTATGAACAAGTGGAGAAAGAAATGAAGATCTCCATCATCAAACCGGAATACCAATAGCTCAAGGTGCTCGCCAGTGCGCCTTCATATCAGCCAATAAATAACTCCTGTGATTTAACTGCTGAGTTTATAACTCAATGTCGTTTTCCGACCAGACCGCGAAGGTCGCATAACGGCCAAAGCAGTGTTGAGTATTTTCAGCTCATTTATTGATAATGTTCGCTATTTGAATTGCAGCTTGTTCAACTTCTTTTTTGCGAAGTGATATGCCAAATGCCTGCTCGATAACTTGCTTTGTGGCCGTTGCAACTTTGTTTGTGCCAGACATGAGTTTATA
>JAUZQJ010000129.1 GCA_030951045.1 Mariprofundus sp. | reverse complement strand
ACGCCTCCATGATCGGTATCTTCATAATAGACGCGAATAGGCCACGTCTGTGTGCTACTATTGATAGCGCTGTTCGCCTCTTTTTTCACAGCAAGGAAGCCTGTTTGCCATCAGTTGGCAGAATGCGGTTCATGTGGCTATATGCCAGGGCTGTAGCAGTGCGTCCGCGTGGGGTGCGGGCAATCAACCCTTCCTGCAACAAAAAAGGCTCCAACACATCTTCAATGGTGTCACGTTCTTCGGAGATGGAGGCTGCGAGTGTATCAAGGCCAACCGGTCCACCATTATATTTATCAATAATGACCGACAACAGACGACGGTCCTGATGATCGAGACCAAGGTGATCAACATCCAACCGCAGCAATGAGCTATCGGCAACGACTTTGCTAATAGCACCATCGTGCTCTATTTCAGCAAAATCACGCACACGGCGCAACAGACGATTGGCGATACGCGGGGTGCCGCGCGAGCGTTTGGCAATCTCAAATGAACCGCTTTCTTCTGTAACAATATCAAGTAGTTGTGCCGATCGGCTAACAATGCGGCTGAGCTCTTCTTGGGAATAAAATTCCAGACGTTCGATGACACCAAAGCGGTCCCGTAGCGGGTTGGTTAACAGGCCTGCGCGGGTGGTGGCGCCAATCAGGGTAAAACGTGGAATATCCATCTTAATAGAGCGGGCGGCTGGCCCCTGACCAATAACAAGGTCTAGTTGAAAGTCTTCCATGGCCGGGTAGAGAATCTCCTCCACCTGCGGACTTAAACGATGAATTTCATCAATAAAAAGTACATCGCCTTCTTCTATATTGGTTAACATCGCAGCCAAATCACCGGGTCGTTCAATGACCGGGCCTGAGGTGCTGCGAATATTGACGCCCATTTCAGTGGCAATGATATTCGCCAGCGTTGTTTTACCGAGGCCCGGCGGCCCATACAACAATACATGATCCAGCGATTCACTGCGTTTGCGGGCGGCCTGTATATATACTTTCAGGTTGGCTCTTATTTTTTCTTGCCCGACATATTCATCGAGCTGCTTAGGGCGCAGCGCAGCATCCCAGTTATTCTGACCTGAATCATTGCCATCCATCAGACGCTCTTCTTCAGGCTGCTCTATAAAGGAGTGGAGTGGGGTGAAATCACTATCCATGACCTTATCCTAAACTTTTCAGTGCTGCGCGGAACATGGTTTCAAAATCGGCCGGTTCGGTGTGCTTGAGAGCGACATCCAGTTGGGCGGGCTTATATCCCAGGTTTGTTAAGGCGGAACGCACTTCACTCAAATGATTGGCAGCGGTAGGGGGCGAAACATCACAGACTGCGCCAAGTTTACCTTGCAGTTCCAGAATCAAACGCTGGGCTGTTTTTTTACCAATACCGGGGGTGCGGGCAATGGCCACATCATCAGCGCTCTCAATGGCGCGCACAAGATCATCTGCTGGCATGCCAGACATAAGATTCAGGGCCATGCGTGCCCCAACGCCAGAAACCGTGGTTAGTTTGCGAAACATGCTGCGCTCTGCGCTGTTGGCAAAAGCAAACAGGGTGATTTGATCTTCACGTACATAGGTATGAATGGAGAAGGCTGCTTTTTCCCCCTGTTTGAGCTTGCATAGTGTTTGCATACTCATGCTGACTTCGTAACCAATGCCGCCGGTTTCAACAATGACCGTACCGGCTGGATCAATTTCGCGTACGGTTCCTGATAACCAGCCGATCATACTGTTTTCCTCACAGTTTTATTTACAGTTCGGTCTAAATGTTTCATGGGTGCATGATGCGCATGACAGATGGCTACGGCAAGGGCATCTGCAGCATCTTCGGGAAGTGGCTCAGGTGGATGCAATAACATTCGCACCATATGACCAACCTGATCTTTTTCCGCTCGTCCAAAGCCCACTACAGCCTGTTTTACTTTGGTGGGAGAATAAGGTGTAACGCGCAATCCATGTGCACCACAGGCAGCTATTAAAGCGCCTCGTGCTTGCCCTAACTTAAGGGCTGAAGCCACATTTTTGGAAACAAAGACATCTTCAATGGCTGCATCATCCGGTCTGAATTGTGTGATAATTTCAGACAAGCCTGCAAATAGGATATGCAGGCGCTCATCAAATGCACCTTTGCCTGTGCGAATCACTGTATGATGCACATGACGAATGCGGTTGCCCTGCACGTCAATAATACCTACACCCGTTTTTATGGAGCCGGGATCAACGCCAAGTAGTCGTTTCATCATAGTGTGAAAATAGAATTAACTATGGATACGTGCCATTTCCGCATCGGAAATAGCGTAATTGGCATATACACTCTGTACATCATCAATATCTTCCAAGCGCTCGATCAGCCCCAATAATTTTTCGGCCACGTCACCTTCAACAGTGATGGTGTTCTCTGGAACCCATGAAATCTCTGCTATTTGTGCATGCAGATTGGCAGTTTCAAGAGCCTGCTGAACAGTACCAAAATCTGCTGGAGAGCAGCATGCAATGGTACAGCCATCATCAGCATGTTCTTCAACATCATCAGCACCAGCTTCAAGTGCAATGTCGATCAAGCGCTCTTCATCAAGCCCATCTATTGCAAATATAAACTGGCCTTTTTGATGAAACATCCAGGCAACACAACCTGATTCACCCATATTACCGCCACCTTTATTAAATGCAGATCGGACATCGGCCACCGTACGTTTGCGGTTGTCTGTCATGCAATCGACGATGATCGCTACGCCTGCCTGTCCATAACCTTCATAGCGGATTTCGTCGATATTGTTGCCGTCATCACCGCCGGCACCACGAGAAATTGCACGGTCGATATTATCTTTAGGCATGTTCACACCCTTGGCTGCTGTAATGGCAGCACGTAAGCGCGGGTTGGCATCGGGGTCATTTCCACCGGAGCGGGCAGCAATGGTGATCTCTCGAATATAACGGGTGAATACTTTGCCACGTTTAGCATCGGTCGCAGCTTTTTTATGCTTGATGGTAGACCATTTACTGTGCCCTGACATAGTGAATCCCCTTAAAATCAATCAAGCCGGAGCATAGCATTGTGTTATAGGCACGTCATGTCTATGGGCAATCAAAAGAGGGTGTTAGCCTGTATGATTTTAGCCGCGGCACGGCTCATTGATTTATCTATAAATAATCAAGTCACACCAGAGTGGTATATTGTTCATGAAAATAAGCTTGTTCTTGCAACCCCATAAAAATAATGATTGATTTCAGTGATAGACATATTTGTTGGATTTGTCTGTAAATAGTGTGAGAACAGGACGTTCAAGTTAGAAAAAAGGAGATATACACATGAGTCAACAGACGCTGGAACAACTGGTTGGTGACGTGGATGGTGGCCTTGCAGCTGCTGTTGTAGATTTAGAGAGCGGTCTGATCGTAGATGCTTATCATAATGTGCCGTATTTCACGCAGTCATATATTGATGCTGTCGGTGTTGCTGCCGTAGATATGTTTCGTGGTAAAACGATTACAGCGGTGGAAACCATGATGGCTGCCCAGCGTGGAGATGAGATTAAATATCACGTCAAAGAGATTCAAATGACCACTGATGGCACCTACCATTTTATGGCGATACTACCGGATAAACCAGACTACCTGCTTATCTTTGTCACCCGCACAACTACCAGTCTGGGTGCTGGCTGGATGGCGACCAGAAGCGCAATGCAGGAAGTTGCCGCGTTCTGTCCATAATTTCTCTTTAAGCCGCGCCTCTACAACCGGCTTTATTCATTTACCTTCCTTTATTTTTCTTCATACAGACGTTGAATTAATTGTTGCGGAAAATGATGCTTTTCCATATCCGCGATGACTGGTGAGATATCGTAAGGGGTGGCTAACATCTTCACGCTGCTTTGATCAGGGTAAAAGATAGCTGCTTCAGCAATGATTGTTTTTTCACCACCTCTGGGCTGGCCAACAGAGCCGGGGCATACGAGTGAGGCTTCATTATCTTGCAGACTAGTATCACCTTTGCGCGTATCAAATGGTAAATACTGTCCTTTACGTCGCGCATAAACACCTTGGATATGAGAGTGTCCATGCAAACAGATCGGCATATTCATGCTGATAAGATGATCCAAATTACGGTCTGAAGTCATATTATAAACGTAGCCATTAAAAAAGCTTTTATCCACCGGAGAGCCATGCACGGCCATCCAGCCATCCATTTGATGGCGAACTGGCAGAGCCCCCAACCACATTTTGTCATCATCATCGAGTTGATCTAGCGTCCAGTCAGCAGTCCATTTTGCCATTTTGCCCATCGCTACCCTGACATCACCATTATAGGCGACATAGTGATCATGATTACCACGAATGCAGAACATATCCCGTTCCTGGATCAGCTCAATACATGCCTTGGGGTGAGGGCCATAGCCCACGATATCACCTAGAATAAAATATTGTTGAACACCGTGTTTATCGAGTTCATGCAAGATGGCTTGAAAAGCAGGTAGATTACCATGCACATCAGCTAAGATGGCAATCGCTTCGGATGCATGGAACTGGCCACTGGCACGCTGTGTCATGGTAACTTTATAGGTTGGGCGCAGAGCGGTGAGAAAAGCTTGTTTGAATATTTCCTGTTGCCCTACAAGCTGGTCAATCAAACCTTCATGTACGATGTCCTCTGCCTCAGAAGAGTGATCACGTAAGATGGGCTGAAGTATTTCGCCTAGTTTTGCCCAACTAGCCTCGTTCATGGCCAGTGCAGGTGTTTTTCTGATACAATTACCGAGCATGGCTGAAAAAGAATAAAAGTTATCCCATGGGTAAATATCATCATCCAGATAGTACACCTTGCCATGATATAAGCTGAAATTGGACAAGCCTTCATCCAGTCGCAATGCGAATTTGGTGGTAAATGTCATATAAATCTGGAGTGCTTCAGCCAGAAGCCGTACGCGTTCATGGCTATCAATTGCTGCAAAATCAATGGTATGCAGTGCCTGCATACGGGGAGTGACATTGGCTACGATCCATTGATTGTCTATACCGCAGGCAATCCATGTGCGCTGAGGATGGTAAATATTATATTCTTGCTCTTTTTTGATTTGCAGATGACACCATTTTTCAGCCACTGCCTGTGAACGGAAGCCGCGCTCACGATGAATCTTTAGCACCCAGTTATCATTGACATAAATGCGCGTGGTCGGTTTGCCCGAAAATTTACCGTTGTGGGAGAGGGTGACCCTTTCACTATTCCATAACTGCAACACATCCATCTGATTTATGGGAGGGGTGTCATGCAGACTTCCTACGATGCTGATATCCATAGCTTTCATCAATGTTGAGGAGGGATGTGTTGATCTGTTGTCACCATGTATGAAGAGCTACGTGAATTTGATACAAGCGTCAAACAAATCTGTCCCCGCGTGAAATTAACAGTTGCTTAACTATTTGAATATGAAGAGAAAATAGTTAAATAAAGTTTTTTGTGGAAACCCTCATTCGTTTAGGGTTAAATACTGCTTGGTGGAGGGATCATCATTGAAAGTGACATTGGATCAACATTTACACCTT
>JAUZQJ010000128.1 GCA_030951045.1 Mariprofundus sp. | reverse complement strand
ACCTCTGAGCCAATAGCTGATCATGGAGACTTGCTATTTAAGCGCTTTTTTCACGCTTTTTGAGCTCAGTCTATCGTGAGGCAAGGAGAGTACCCATGCACAAACAATCCGGCCCGAAACGGGTAGTTATCCTAGGCGGTGGTTTCGCTGGTGTTTATACAGCACGCCAGCTGCTGAAAAAAGCCAGACCGGGTGAAATAACGGTTGACCTTGTCAGCATGGATAATTTCATGGCCTTTCAACCGCTGTTGCCCGAAGTGATCTCGGGCAGCGTCGGCATCGCCGATACGGCTACACCCATCCGTCAAATATTGCCCGGCGCAACGATTCATCTGCGAGAGGTGGAGTCGGTTGATGTGGAGAATCGCAGGGTGATCTGTTCGGCAGGCTTTCAGCCGCATTTGCTGGAACTGAACTATGATCATCTGGTAATAGCTCTTGGTAACGTCTGCAATTTTCAAGGCATGACCGGGCTTGCCGAGCATGCGATGCCCTTCAAAAATCTGGCCGATGCTATCACGCTGCGCAATCACATTATCCGCATTATGGAGGAGGAAGATTGCGAGAAAAGTGAAGCCTTTCGCCGCGAATTGCTTACCTTTGTAGTGGGTGGTGGTGGCTTCTCCGGTGTTGAGGTTATTGCCCAGATTCACGGACTGATCTGGCGTGCCCGCCGCAATTATCCGAATATCAATATGGATGAATGCCGCTTCGTTCTTGTGCATTCGCAGGATCGTATTTTGCCCGAAGTGGCTGCCAAACTCGGGCATTATGCCGAAAAACAGTTGCGCAAGCGCAATATCGAGATCCTGCTAGGTTGCAGACTGCGTTCCGCCACACCGCGCTCAGCTATTCTGGCCGATGGGCGCGAGATCCGGACACGTACACTGGTTTCTACGGTTCCCAGTCAGCCGCATCCCGTCGTTGAGGCGTTGATCCGTCAGCAGGGCTGGCAACAGAGTACACCGGATGGCCGAAGGCGGCCGATGGTTCGCCTACCGGATACCTCCATGCTACAGATGGAAGGCTTCAGCGATGTGTGGGCGGTCGGTGATTGTGCTCAGGTGCCACTACCAATAAAATCCGGTGAGCCGCAAGCCTATGCGCCACCAACAGCCCAGCACGCCTCGCGTGAGGCTGTCACCTGTGCCCGAAATATACTGGCCGACATACGCGGAGAGAAAGGCAAAGCGTTCAATTTCTTTGGCATCGGCGCACTGGCATCGCTGGGACGACGACGGGGCGTGGCACAGATATTGGGTGTGTGTATTTCAGGCTTTCCGGCCTGGGTGCTGTGGCGACTGGTTCACCTTGGCAAACTGCCCGGCGTCTATCGCAAGTTTCGAGTCGGCCTGAGCTGGTTGTTCGATTTCATATTTCCCAGTGACATTATACAGCTCTCACTCAAACAGAGCGGCGGAATCAGGCAAGAGCATTATGAAACTGGCGAGACCGTGTTTGAGCAGGGCGATGTTGGCGACCGCGTCTATGTGCTGATCAAGGGCGAGGTTGAGGTTATGCGCCATGAAAATGATCAGGTGTGCCGATTGGCTCAACTTCATAGTGGCGATATTTTCGGCGAAATGGCCGTGCTGCATTGCGCACCGCGCAACGCCACCATCCGCTGCTCGGAGCCTTCGGAAGTCCTCAGTATTGAACGCCATCAGTTCGATACGCTGATACATTGCCTGAACGATCTGGGCAGCTCTGTGCGTGCCACCGCCGAATCGCGCAGCAACTGTAATGACAAAACAGATGTGTGATCAGCTCACAGGTGAAGTGTTTTATTGCCGGTGAATAACCCCGCTAGAGATCATGCACTGTCACTTGCGTGACATGCCGCTGCAATCTGGGTGTCATCGAAAATAATTAGTCTATTGGTATTCATTGGGAGGCATTCAATGTTGAATATCAATACACTCACGGCCAATCATCTGCCCGAAGTGCTGAACAGACCGCCTGTGCTACGAAAATCTTTGCAAGCGATGCTGCGTATCCTCTTTCATGAGAAAGAGCTGAATCGATTTCAGGCAACGTATCCGCATCTCAAAGGTTTCGATTTTATTGATCAGCTTCTGGAACACTTCGATTTCAGCTATTCACTGCGCGGCAATGAACGCGAACGCATTCCTGCCAGTGGCCGTGTGGTCATTATTGCCAATCACCCTATAGGTACGCTGGATGCAGCCGTGCTGATAAGTCTGGTCGGCGAGATTCGACGTGATGTAAAAGCCGTCAGCAACCAAGTACTTTCCAATATCGAGGCGCTTGAACCGTTACTGCTATCGGTCGATAACATGGGTGGACGCAGCAGTCGCGAGCAGTTAAAAGCTGTTTACAAACAACTGGAGAATGAGGGGGCTGTGATCATCTTTCCAGCCGGAGAGGTTTCCCGCATGAGCCATCAAGGGATTCGGGATGGTCGCTGGAACAGCGGCTTTTTACGCATAGCCTCAGCTACCCAGAGTCCCATTTTGCCCATCTATATCGATGGTCGAAATTCCATGTTCTTCTATGCGCTCTCACTGTTTTCTAAACCGCTCTCCACCCTTTGGCTGGTCCGGGAGATGTTCAAACAGGCTCGGCGCTCGGTGCATATCTCAATCGGTAATCCTGTCACATATGATAGTTATCAGGTCGCTAACCTGCCGCTGAAATCGCGGGTTAAAATGTTTCAGCGCCATGTGTACCGCATAGGCAGTCAGAAGGCACCGGTGTTTGCTACCAACAAGGCCATTGCACATCCAGAAGAGCGTCAGCAACTCAAAGCAGAAATTCATCATTGCCAGCTGCTCGGGGAAACCAAAGATGCTAAACGCATCTACCTGTTCGATTTCAATCCCGACTGTTGCATTATGCGGGAGATTGGGCGGCTGCGTGAAGTTGCTTTCAGGGCGGTAGGGGAAGGTACAGGCAATCGTCGTGATGTGGATGCCTTTGATCGCTTCTGTCAGCAGATCATTCTTTGGGATGAGGATGAGCTTGAAATTGTAGGAGCCTATCGCCTGCGTGACACTCGCAAGGATGATTATAAAACAGCAGATGTTTACAGCGCCACACTGTTTGAATTTCAAGAGAGCATGCAGCCTGTGCTACGGCAAGGGCTGGAACTTGGCCGCAGCTTTATTCAACCACGCTACTGGGGCAAACGCAGCCTTGATTACCTCTGGTTCGGTATCGGGGCATTTCTGCGCAACAATCCTGACTACCGTTATCTCTATGGGCCTGTGAGCATCAGTAACAGCTATCCGGCTGCCGCTAAAGATATGTTGGTCTGGTTCTACGGTAATTACTTCGCATCTGAGCAGCAGAAGGTTAAAGCGCGATTACCATATCGCCTTGATATCGAAGCCGAATCACAGATGCAGGAGTGTTTTAGCGGCCAGGATTTCAAACGTGACTACGTTACCCTGAAAAGTCGATTGGGGCACCTGGGTTGTAATGTGCCAACGCTGTTCAAGCAATACAGTGAACTGTGCGAGAGTGGAGGTGTGAACTTTCTGAGTTTCAATGTTGATCCGGAATTCGGTAACTGCATCGACGGACTCGTTGTGGTGGATTTACACAGTTTAAAAGAGAAAAAACGCGAACGTTATATTGGCGCTGATAGCTAATTTTCTGCGGTAGCGGGCATTGAGAACGAGGTCAGAGTCATTGATCACGCCTGCCTGCAGAGTCGAAAAAATATAGTCGTATGTCGACAATATCGGAATGATTGTAAACAAAGGCTTGTTCGCTGGGTAATCGATCAGGCGAAACTTACCTCCTACGCTAAATCCACAGTGCTGTTGTGTAGCGCGCTCATAAATTCGATGAAACTCATATAATCTCATGGGGTAGGTGTTTTTTAATATCCTCAGAATGGCGTGATGCAGAAGCATATTGAGCAGTACAATGAGAGATGCCTCTCACGAAGGAGAGGCATCTGCCAGAATGGCTAACCCGGAGAGGGAGGGGGAGGATTAGCATTGAAGAAATATCTGCTTAACTATATACCAAGGAGCATTCAGTTCGACTTAGCATGAAAAAAAGAGAAAGGAGATTATATGAGACAATTGATAATATACAGTGGATCTATTCTCCTTTTCCTGGCTACATCATTAGGTTATGTGTTCACGGCAGATGCCTCTTCTACTAATCAAATATTAGCACTCCAACCAACGCATAGCGGGGCTGATATGAATATCAAATTACTATATCAAATCATTCGTCACAAGATTGATGATCTTTTCTAGCAGGTGCTGTTGACCTGTTCTGGTTAAAAAAGTAGCCACTTCAGACATTTTTAGCCTAGCTTGCAATATCTTCCAGAATTTTATGCCAATGTGAAAAGAGCAAATAATGGCCTTGCCCGTCGATCCACTGATGTTTGACGGTGTTGCTGAAACCTTGTGAAAACAGTTTTATATTTTCGATAGAGATATGATTATCCTTATTGCCATGCCAGATATTTACAGGGCAGTTGATGGATGCTGCAGAGAGCTGCCAATCTTTAAGAATAAATAGTAGTTCTTTGCCGATGGCATCAAAACCTTGCTGGCTAGCGATGTTAAACGCCTGAGTCAGGTCTTGTTGAAGTTGATTTGTTTCGAGTTGGGTGCAATCACTATCGGGTAGATGATCTTTAATGCTGTTGAAATAGCTGTCTGGATCATTTGAAGCAACTTTCAGCGTTAGTTCAATAAATTTTTTGGCGGCTTTCGGGTTGGTTCGAGCCAGATGAATAATCA
>JAUZQJ010000127.1 GCA_030951045.1 Mariprofundus sp. | reverse complement strand
CGCAATGTTTCATCATTGAGAAGCCCATCTACAGATAAACATTCTTGAGACCTTGATCAGACTATTCAGAGTCAGATACGTTTTTCAGACGAATTGTTTTTATCCATGGCATTGAGTTCCTCATCAAGGCCTGCAATCACCATATCTTTGAGTGTCTGCTGGCCCATGAACTGATCAATGGCATCATCTGTTGCCTGCATCATCTGATCCACCACGGGCTCTTTTGGTAATCGCCATGGCATGACACCGCCCTCTTCATCACCGGAACGCACCGCTTCGAGAATCTGTTTACCCGATAAGGTCTCCATATCCTGTGCCGGCACATACGGTGGTGAACCTTCGCTAGTATGAATAATGAGTTCACAATCGTGCAGTTTATCGATGATCTCCTGCGTGACATGCAGTGGCACACCGAGCCAGTTGGCCAATTCACCGACCTGCCATTCACTCTCATGGCGATAATAGTGGCGTCCGATAAAAAACATAATCAGCAATGACAGTTTCTCTGTCATCAAGGCGCTGATCGCCTTTTTATCATTGCGCCCTACCCCCAGATGGCCCGGATACTGGCAATAGAAAGCGATGCTGGTGCCAAGCAGCAGAATCAGCCAACTGACAAACAACCAGATCATAAACATAATCAGGATAGCAAAACCGGAGTAGATGGCGGTGTAACTGCCTGAATTAACCACAAACGTACCGAACGCCCAACCCGCTGTTTCCCAAGCAATACCAGCCACAGCACCGCCAATCAGGGCGGGTAGCACTTTCACCTTGGTATTGGGCATAAAGATATAGATAAAGGTAAATGCGATGATCACCAGACCGTATGGAATCAATTTACCGATGTACTCCACCACAAACCCCATCATCGGTACGGTCGAGACAACTTCAACCACGGCAGAACTCATCAACGATGCTGTCATCCCAAGCGCCGAAAAGATCAATAGTGGCCCAACCAGAATAACACTGAGATATTCGCTAAAGCGTTGGCCTAGTGGCCTTTCATGATCAATGTGCCAGATATAGTTGAATGATTTTTCAATCTTGTGCAGCAGAGATATCACCGTATAAATCAACATACCCAGCCCCAACGAGCCCAGCACACCTACTTTAATATTATCTACAAAACTGACGATCTGACGGGCAATCTCAGCGCCCTGATCACCCAGTGCCGACATGGTATTCACCAGCATAGGTTCAAGCTGGTTTTGAACCCCAAAGCCTTTGAGCACTGAAAAAGTAAGTGCGAGCAGCGGCACCAGAGACAATAGCGTGGTATAGACCAAACTCATCGCACGTAGTGTGAGCTGGCCTTCGAGAAAATCGCGTACCACGGCAAAACTCACCTGTAACATACGTGATAACGACAACTTCCAGGCCGGAAGCGAATCGATGTTTTGCGGCCACAGCAATTGCAGGGCTACCGCTTTCCATTCCATCATCAGCTTGTACATCATCCCTCCGCTTCCAATCGTTTCTGTTGAATGTAGCAGAAACTTGAGCGATTTTTACAGATCACCCACTGTAAAACCAGCTAATTCAAAATAAGTGTGCATCGATTCATGCGCTGGGCTTACTTCTAGTTGCGCCAATCATCATGCGTCAGATCCACGCCGTAGAACCCCCTCATTCCTAACTCAGCTCAACCCTTACCTTGCATGCAGCTTGATTCACATAAGTATGGCTGCATGTTTAAAACACTGATCATCATCTCTCTCTTCCTGCTCACTGCCTGTTCATCACCGGCTGATGTGCAAGACACCCGTTTTATCATGGGCACGCTGGTTAAATTCACGGTGGTTAAGGGCGGTCACGATCAGGACGATGTGGAAGCAGCGATTTCCTCAGCAGCCAATGAGATGCAGCGCATTGAAGATATGTTCACCATCTACGGCAAGCACCCCAATGCAGTGAAGTCCTTCAATGCTTCTATGCCCAACACCCCTATCGTACTGCCCGATGAAGTGAATCAGCTATTGGAACGCTCGCTATCCATTCAGCAACAGAGCAACGGTGCATTCAGTCCGGTTCTGGGAGCGGTGAATCTACTATGGGGCTTTTCGGGAGAGCATCCTCCCTCCGCTCCACCATCTGCAGATGCCATTAGAGTGGCCATGCCAGCGGCACACTGTATTAAAAAACAGCCGGACGGGAGCGGTCTTCATAAATGGTCACGTACACATGCTAACTGTCAGCTTGATTTCGGCGCTATCGCCAAAGGTTATGCTATTGATCAGGGTATCAAAATACTTAAAGCGCATGGTATGCAACATGCCATTATCAATGCAGGCGGAGATATTCGCCTGATTGGTAAACATGGAGAGCGAGCCTGGCACATCGGTATTCGACACCCGCGCAAGCAAGGTGATGTGGTTGAAGCTCTGAACTTGCAAGGCGATGTTAGTATTGTAACTTCTGGTGATTATGAAAGGTTTTTTATCTACAAGGGCAAGCGCTATCATCACCTGATTAATCCTGAAACGGGATGGCCTGCTACCAGCGCACAGAGTGCCACCATTATAGCCAGCAGTGCAACCCTTGCCGATGCCTGGAGCACAGCACTGTTTGTGCAGGGGCAACAAGGAATAAAACTGCAAAATCACTTGCAACAGAAGGTATTACTTATTGATCATAATGGAAAAATTTACGGCTCACTAAAACCCAATCCCGATTCACATTAACACATCTATCGAAACATGATCTGACTGATCAAGACTGAACACGTACACAAAGATGCACGAAACCAATCACGCTCTAGAGCGTGAAAAAGTTATTCATCCACTTCAATAATGGGCAATATCGACATCGGCATAATCGGAGCATCAGATATTTTTTTTTCTACAGCCACCTCATCACAATGCGCAAACCGTGAACAGTGAACACATACCGTCCAGACCTTATGCGGTAAACTCTCTTTACTCACCACCCGATAACCGAGCTTGGTAAAAAAACCAGTGACATACGTTAAGGCAAACACTTTCGCGACACCGAGATCGTTCACCCACTGCTCACAGCCTTCAACAAGTAATCGCCCTATTCCATGTTTTTGATACTCAGGATCAACTACCAGGGATCGTAGTTCAGCCAGGTTTTTGCCATAAATATGCGCGCATACAACACCAGCGATCTTGCCATCACATTCCGCAACCAGGAATTCCTGTAAATGTTGAAATATATTATCTTCATCCCGTTGCAAAATAATCTTTTTTTCAACGAAAGGTATTAACAGTTTGTAGATATGTGGCACATCAGATGCATTCGCATTACGTACAATAATGTGATGTGTCATGAGGCGAACATGCTCTGCCCACGTTGCAGAAACGCTTCAGCGTGCTGCAAGCCATTCTCATCGGCACCCCCAAGCATACGGGCAATTTCATGCTGCCTGTCAGCCGCCTGCACCGGCTTCAGCTCTGTCAATGTGCGTCCATCTTTTTCATTTTTACCAATAACAACTTGATGATCAGCACAGGATGCAACCTGTGGCAAATGCGAGATGACTAACACCTGTCGCTCTCTACCCATCGATGCCAGCAATTCACCTACACACCAAGCTGTCTCACCACCAATTCCTGTATCAACTTCATCGAATACCGCAACATTTGGCATATCATTGAGTGCACCGCCACCTTTTAGCGCCAGCACCAGCCGGGACACTTCACCACCGGATGCGACTGCCGTCAGATCACGCCATGGTTCGCCCGGGTTAGACATTACCTTCATGGTGATTTCATCCCAGCCTGAAGCATGCCACTTATGTTCATCCTTCTGCGCTGCAACATCAAAGCGCACCTGCATTCCAGCCAGAGCCAAGCGATCAAGAAATGGTCGTAACTGCAGACAAATATCAGCTGCAATGGTTGTGCGTTGCTCTGTTAGCGTACCCGCAGCGCTACGATAATGTAAAGCCGCTGCTTCTAAGGCCTGTAACAAACTGGCCTCATCCCAGCCGGCAGTATCCAATCTACCCAACTGTTGTTGCCAATCTTCAATCAAGCTTAGCAGACCAAGCTCATCACAGCTGTGTCTGCGCATGGATTCATGCAGTGACATAAGACGTTCCTCGCATGCTTGAAGTTCGGATGCGTCAAAGGATTGATCCATGACACTGCGTAATGCAGGCACCACTTCACCCAGCAAGGCATCCATCTGATCGATTAATTCGCGGCTTGCAGACAAATCGTGATGAAATGCTTCCACCGGGCCCAAGGCCTGACTGGCCCTGGCCAGCATCCCGCGCACGCACGGCTCAACGTCATCGAGTAACATTACAGACTCGGATGCAGCGTGCTGTACCTGCGCATGATGGCGTCCACCATCCACTTGCATCTGCAATGCATCGGCCAGTCCCGGCTCTACCTGCAAGGCTTCAACTCTGGCCAACTCTTCACGCATCCAGGCAGCCTGCTGCTCAGTATCACCGCGCTCTGTACGCAAAGAGAGCAATTGTTTCTGTAGTTGTTTCCAGGCTTTAAATGCCATAGCCACATCATTAAATATATTGTTATCAGCACTAGCTGACAGGGCCGCATCTACCACCTGCATCTGTACATCATCCTGCATCAACGACTGATGTTCATGCTGACCATGGAAATCCAGACAGATCTCTCCGATCTGACGCAACATTTTCAATGCTACGGGTACACCATTGAGATAAGCACGCGAACGCCCGTCTTTGCTAACAACACGCCTGAGAATTAACGCATCTTCACCATCAATATCGTGCTCTTCAAGTAAACTGGATATACGTTGATCATCACCTTGCCAAACAGCCGTAACATCGGCTTTCTCAGCACCATGGCGTACCCATTCACTGCTCGCACGCGCGCCAAACACAGCCCCTAAAGCACCCACCAGCATGGATTTACCGGCACCGGTTTCACCCGTAAATACCGTCATACCGGCATGCAGTTCCAGTTGAACATGCTCAATCAGTGCAAATTGTTTAACCGTTAAAGATACAAGCATTAACTTGTTTCGACCTGTCCAGCCCAGTTTAATTTACTTCTAAGCACTTCATAATAATGACGGTCAGGTAGATACACCAGTGAGATATCCGCACCCTTTCGCACAATAACCCGATCACCTTGTTCCAATGCTAATAATTCCTGTCCATCTAAATTAAGCGCAGCACAGTGATGTGATTCCTGCAAATGCAATGCGATATCAACGTCAGCAGAGAGTACAATAGGACGATTGGAAAGGGTATGCGGACAAACGGGCACAACACTGATGGCGTTCAAACTGGGGTGTATAATAGGACCGCCAGCCGAAAGTGCATAAGCCGTTGAACCGGCCGGCGTTGCCAGAATAAGGCCATCACCACGCATGCGAAATACGAATTGATCATTCACATACATCTCAAATCCAATCATGCGGGGATGCACACTGCGTTCAATGACCACATCGTTCATGGCTTGCCCACTGGCCAGCATATCCTCCCCCCGCCAAATTTCGACGCGCAGGCTGAAATGCCGTTCGGTAACCAAGCGCCCGGATATAATTTTATCCACAGTATCAAACATATCGCCAACAGGTGTTTCTGTCAGAAAACCTAAACGCCCTAGATTAATACCAAGAATGGGTGTGCCCGTACCAATAAAATTGCGCGCAGTATGCAATAAGGTCCCATCACCACCGAGCACAATCATTAAATCGATATGCCCCAGCATTTGTACCAGACTCATTGATTGACATGAATCATCCAGATCAAGCCCGTGATCCACGCTATTATCTACAAACACCTCACAACCTTTAGCCAACAACCAGCCTTGTAAATCATTCAACACATTACAAGCACGCTCGTCATTAGGCTTAAGGCTGATGCCAATGCGTTTCACTTCGGTGCACCCACCCAGCCTTTCGGCTGTGTATGACAAAGAAAACATCGTTCCATTTTCGTATGCGTAGATGGCTGAGGATAAACACCAGCCGAATCATGACAAGCCATACAAGCTGCCTTACTGGTAGCTGTGCGATGCACATCATCACTTGGTACAGCAATTGTTTTTCGCTCTGTAGTGCCTAATAGCAACGCAATCACTACGGCTACAATAATGGCAAGAAAAACGATATCACGTTTCCCAAATTTCCACGCATTCTTTTGCTGCTCTGCCATCTTTACCTCTCTCGTTCCAATATCAGCGATTATTATGCATCTTCAATTGTGATGCCAGCCCTGATTGTCTCTCAATAGCGAATTCTCATCCAATATTTCGTTGCGCAAGCAACAAATCAGAGAATCAAGTCTAAATCACGCAGCAACACTAACGAAACAACGTAGGCTGATTCCCCCAGGCAATGCATGGATAATAGTTCAACATTCTTTTTTTTTATTGTACTCATGCTAGCTTATCAACCTCATCGGAACCATTCCCCGATTAAATACATGCAAAGAGGATAAAGATATGAACGTTGATCAACATTTGAAAGTTGCACAGTGGCACATGGAACAAGCTCGTCTACATGCAACCACCCAACATGGTTGTGGCTGCCCTGTAAATGAACACTACCAGAAGATCATTGATGAAGTAGAAAGCGGTGCCAAAATCGAAGAAGAGTTAGCCTGCTCTATCGATAAATAAGCGCGCTTATCTACCAGATGACATCTGCCAACACGCACAATAACCTTTAGTCATTGCGCCAGATATATGTTCGAAAAGCCGCCCCAAGGGCGGCTTTTTTTATTTACGCACAGGCATTAACCATGTCATCATGAATGTTATCTACTATAACCATAATTTAAAAAAGAATACCTGAGTGTTATAATAGGGTATTATGCGGCCAAAATATTGGGGTTCACCCTCTTATGGAGAAAGTATTATGAAAATATTATTAGATCACAAACTTACGATTATAGCCGGATTTGTACTCACCGCTGTACTGATTGCTGTAGCAACAGCAACAGGTGGCGGACTCAGTGGCGACCAGATGCTTGGTGCTGTTTCACGCTGGGGTCACTTTTTGGCGGGAATCACCTGGATTGGCCTACTTTATTATTTCAACTTTGTTCAAGTACCTTCACTTGGTGGTGTAAGTGCTGAAACCAAAGCGGATCTGTTTAAAGAAGGTAGCATAGTACGTCGTGCGCTGTTCTGGTTCCGTTTTGCTGCCATGGCAACAGTCTTCTTCGGCCTGTTGTTGCTGATGGGCCTATGGAAAACCGGTGGTGCTTCCGCAATCAGCATGGATATCATGATCGGTGCAACATTTGGTATTATTATGTGGATCAATGTCGCTTTCATCATCTGGCCAAATCAGAAAACAGTCATCGGTATAGATGAAGCCAGTGCAGAAGAAAAAGCAGCAGCAGGTAAAAAAGCATTGATGGCTAGCCGCATCA
>JAUZQJ010000126.1 GCA_030951045.1 Mariprofundus sp. | reverse complement strand
TCGGCACAAGCTCAGGCTCCCAAACGGATGCGAATGGATCCTTTCTGGTGCGATGGCGACGGGGCTTACGATGATCTGGCCCGCCTTCATCTTTCTCAATCCTGCGCCCCGATCGCTCAGAGAAACCGCTACGCGATGCTGCGCGCTCCTGACTGTCGCCGTTGAATCGTGATGTCATATACAGTGACCTCTGTGAGTGGTTAATCCAACTGCCCGGCATGAGAAACCTCCATTGCTTCTCAGACCAATATACAGCCAGTTCAAACCGGACAAGCTAATTGTCGCGCAATAAACAAGCGCATTTGCGTGTCAGGCGCAAACCGACTGCCTCTACACCTATTGATTACCCAGAGCTTGCGCGTGAGGTCATGAGCGGATCTATCCCTGGATCTTCAGCCGGAGGAGAGCAAGCTGAAACAAGGTTAATTGAAATGGACAATAGGCTTTTTTTAGAGTCCCAGCGATTTGATAGGTCAGGAGCATATGGGAGAATGTCGATGCTCTCACTTCAGTCTGTTGATGCTGAGTTTGCCGGGCTCGGCAGTGGTTGGCCGCAAGTTATGAAAGCACCTTATAAAGAGCAGTTAATTAGTTGGGATCATGTCTCTGATACAGAGTTCTTATGGTACTTTGGTCGCCTGATAAACAACACAGGTATGCATTTAGGAAATTTAAGCTTAGCTATAGATGGCAGTGTATTCAGGCTACTTCCAGTATATGGTATGTGCTCGATGGGCTTTGCACCAAAAAGCGGGGAAGTTACTCCTTACAGCTTCATACCGCCCGAAATTAAAAGATTAAACCTTAATGACCGCTCTATTGCTTTGGCGAAAGATATGGCCCAAAACTTTTGGAATAGAGTTGCAAATGATGAACGTATTTCCGATGAATTTAAGGTGATTGACTGAATCTCATGCAATCACAGCGATAGAAACCAATAAGAAGGGGAATGATATTACATCACTCCCCTTTTTCATTAGATCTACTTTATACCACTAAGCTCATTCATCTGCCTGGAGATACAGATAGGTAAGACCAGCATTTACACCGACTCCAGTCGTGCCTTCAACCACAGGTTGCAGTGAAACACTCGAATTACTGCCACCCACCAGCACTTGTGCACCAACACCAACACCAGCACTGGCCAATGCTCCAACACCGCCATATTTACCTGCCATTTTATGGCTTCCCTTCACCATATCTGCCGCAAAGACAGCGAAGCGAAGATGCCTCTCCACATCAAAATTAATATTGATGCCAAAGCCAACACCGGTTTCTCCGATATAATGCTCAACACCACTGCCATCAGTGGATTTAAACGTGCATTGTATGTCGACAGTAGAATGGATAAGCAGATTCACGCCCGAACCGGGAACCGAATCGCAACTTAAAACACCAATTTTTGTACCTGCCGTTGAATTGCCGGCATAGGCCGGCATAGCAGCTAATGCCAGAGCGATACCAGCCGCACTTAAAATCATCATCCTCACTTTCATTTCAGCCTCCTTTTAACAAGGTGGCCCAAGCCACCTAATCAATTAGGCGTAACGGAAAGCATAAAATGACAGTTTTTATCTTGTAAACCCTGCCTGCTGACTTGCCATACTTACAAAGAGTGCATTACTCCGTTTTATTCACATGCACATCCATCTGTGGATATGGAATCGAGATGCCAGCATCATCAAATGCCAATTTAATTTTTTCAGTCACGTCAAACTTAACAGCCCAGTAATCACCAGCGTTCACCCAAGGGCGCACATTGAAATTCACACTGGAATCAGCCAGTTCACCAACAGCAATAAGGACAGCAGGCTCTTTATGCACACGCTCATCGGCATCAAGGATGCCCTGCATAATCTCTTTGGCTTTCTTGATATCATCGTCATAACCAACACCAAATACCATGTCGATGCGACGGGTATCGCGGGCAGAATTATTGGTGATAGTGCCACCATAGATAGCGCCGTTTGGTACAATAATTTCACGGTTGTCGCCCGTTTTCAGACATGTACTGAAAATACCGATCTCTTCCACAACGCCTGAAACACCTGCCGCTTCAATGAAATGACCCACTTTGAATGGACGGAAGATAATCAACAGCACACCGGAGGCAAAGTTCTGCAGTGAGCCCTGTAATGCCAAACCAACAGCCAAGCCAGCCGCACCGATCAATGCAATGAATGAGGTGGTATTTACACCGAGCTGATCAAGCGATGCAATTATAATGAACAGTAACAATAGTGCATTGAGAATGGAGTGCACAAAATCAACCAGCATCTTGTCCATGCCCGCGTTATTCAGCATCTTATCAACAATATTCAATAATATGCCGGCAATCCACCGACCAACAAAGAAGATCGCAAGGGCCATGGCAATATTGATGCCCCACGGAATAACATAAACATCTATAATACCCTGAACATTTGACGGTTCTAACATGCGAACTCCTTAGTATTATAATACTTTTGAAATATTAATAGGCCACTAGTTTACCATCAAACGCAATAAATTCACCACCCATGAAATCATGCGCATGGGCAATCACCTGTGCCATACCGTTCACCGATTCCGTGACATCAATCAAACCAGTTTGATGGGTCATATCAGTCTGTACCCAGCCCGGGTGCAAAGTGATCACCTGCACGCCATATGGCTCCAGATCCACCGCCATGGATTTCGACACAATCACCAGGCCCGCTTTAGCAGCACGATAGGCATAGGTGCCACCACTGCCATTATCGCCACTGGAACCCATTTTAGAGCTGACATTAGCAATAGTGCCTTGCGCTTCAATGACCTTCTCTTTTAATTTTTGCACCACGCGTAATGGGCCTACGCAATCCACATTAAACACATCTATCATGGCAATAGATGATACCTTATCCAGCGATTGGCCATCTTTGCCAGGTCCATAAATGCCAGCATTATTGATCAATAGGTCAATGCTATCCGGCAGACCCCCAACAGGCTCTGCATCACTGCTTATATCCCATACAACAGTGTACAGACGTGAAGAGTCGATCTCTGCTAATGCTCCGGGATCAGTTCGATAACAGGCCCAAATATTATGCCCCTGCGCAAGATAATGGTGCACAAAACCCAGCCCAAGGCCACGGTTTGCACCGGTGATCAGTATATTCATGTTACCTCCATGGTTAGCATAGCCGCATGCCAAGCCTAACCATGCAATCACCGCCGCACCAAAACATGCTTGATGCCCTCAAAGGTACATGGGCAGATCGGCTGCTGTTATTGCTTGCATTGATCAGTGTTATCGGCACATGGTTTATCATTCAATCTAATATTGCAGCAGGCCCCGCCATAGCTGAGATTTATCATGGCGGCACACTTTTGGCGAGCTACCCTCTGCCACAAGAGGGCGAAGCTCCCATTACTTTGCAGGTAAAAGGAGATCTGGGGCTATCCGATATCATCATTGATGAACATGGAGCCCGCATAGCCTCTGCTCCCTGCGCTTCGCAGCACTGTGTTTTATCAGGCCCACACGCCCATGCCGGCGATATTATAGCCTGTGTACCCAACAAAATTCTGATCACACTGCGCGGCAGTGCTGAATCCCGTTTTGATGCGATTGTTGAATGATAAACAATCAACAGCACACAATATGACTTCCCTGGCACGCCCTCCCTTAAGAGAACTGGAAACAAAAGCCCGTTGGCTAGCCCTGTTAATGCTGGCTATTGGCCTGCACGTGTTTGAAGCATCCTTACCAAGTTTGGGGCCATGGTTCAAACCGGGCTTAGCAAATTTAGTAACCCTGATCGCTTTAGCCATGATGGGAACACGGGAGGCAATCTCACTCTCCATTGCACGCATCATTGTCGGCAGTTTTTTTATAGGCACCCTGTTCACGCCAACCTTTATCATTGCCATGGCTGGTGGTTTAAGTGCCACACTCGTCATGGTAGCGGCCTGGCGCTGTATTCCGGGTCTTAGCCTGGTTGGCATTAGCCTGCTCGGAGCGCTGGCACACATGCTGGCACAGTTTGTCACCGTCGAAGCTCTGTTCATTCAACAAAGCGCTCTTTATTACGCCCTGCCCCCATTGCTGATCCTCTCCTGCATTAGTGGCTGGATTAATGGGGCATTGGCAGAGTATATTTGCGGCCGTCTCGCTCATGAAAAAATTTAACGCCGTCATACTCAAGCCCCAACAGCAACGTTTCACGTTGGCGTTGGCCGCTTCAATCGCCGCCCATCTACTGTTGGCGGTGTTAATTGTGACCTCAACACATGACAAACCTTTGCCAAAAAAAGAGCAGCCACAGATTATGGATGTGACATTGCTTGATGATGACAAAAAACCAATCAAAAAAGCCAACAAGGATGCGCGCACGCTGGCCAATAAAAATGCTACAGGCAGTAGCCGCAATGCCCGTGACCGGGTGACACGAAAAGCCAAGGCACCTGTTCCACCCAACCCGCAACAAAGCAAAGCAAAGCCAGAGCCGAGACCAAAAGTAGTCAAACAAGAACCCACGCCTGCACCTGAAAAAGCCAAACAGACGCGCTCTAGTGTAATCACCAAGCGTAGTGAAAAAACTGAACATCAAAAACCGATCAAAACACCGAAAGTAATAAAGAAAAAGCTGGTCGAAAAACCGCGCAAACAGGTGCCTTTGGCGAACTTGATGCCATCTGCCATGGCGCTCTCGCAACTCTCTCAAGATTTCGAACGCGAACGACGCATGAAACAGACCCTCAATCGTGAAGCTGATATTCCGATCAATACCCGCCAGGCCAAGTATGCCCCCTACGCCCAATCACTGGTTCGCGCACTGGAAGATCAATGGCGCCCCGGCAAAGCTAATTATGAAAAATTTTCAGAGCAGGCGCGTCGCTCTCTGATCAAACTCACCATTGAACATGATGGATCGCTTGGAGGCATTGAAATCCTACGCCCCAGTCCTATCCCTCAAATCAATGAAAGTGCCATTAAAGCGATTAAAGATGCCGCGCCATTCAAAGGCTTGCCATCCTCGTGGGGACTGGATCGTGTAAGCTTTTATTTGACCTTTGAAGTCGTTGAGAATGGTTTTGTCTTCCGACAGATGTAAGGCCCTACTGGGCTGGTACCGGATACATGCTCGCAAACTGCTTTGGCGCGAGACCCGCGATCCATACCATATCTGGATCTCTGAAATTATGTTGCAACAGACTCAGGTGAAAACGGTATTACCACGTTACACTGCTTGGTTTGAGTGCTTTCCTCGCATTGATACGCTGGCCGACGCTGAACTGGATGATGTGTTAAAAGCCTGGGAAGGGTTAGGCTATTACCGTCGCGCCCGCTTCATTCATCAGGCTGCCCAAGCCATTGTATCGCTACATGGAGGCAGCTTCCCCAACGATCTTGAAACCATCATCTCACTGCCCGGTATTGGCCGCTCTACAGCAGGTGCCATCGCCTCCTTCTGTTTTGATGCCAATACACCGGTGCTTGATGCCAATGTAAAGCGTGTACTCAAACGCTGGCATGCCCTACCCGATGCCTCAGACAAAATACTGTGGCCCTTGGCACAACAGGCCATTGATACCTCAGCCCAGCCGGCCAGCTGGAATCAAACCATGATGGAGCTGGGCGCAACGCTTTGCTCTGCCAGAAAAGCTGATTGTGATCACTGTCCAGTGCATCAGTATTGTAACTCCGCTTTTCAAGTTGAGCCGGCAAAAGAGACACGTAAAACGGTTGTTGTGCTTGATCTGCACTGGCAGGTAGATCTGCATCTCGATCAAACAAAAGGTATATGGCTTATCCAGCGCCCCGCATCCGGCATTTGGGCAGGGCTTTGGACACCACCGATCATTGAACTACCCCTCGCCCCTGAAAACCAACCCGATCATATCCACCTGCTTACCCATCGCCGTCTGCACCTCTATGCTCAGACTCAGTCTGATCAACCGCTTGGAGAAGGTATATGGGTCAACAGCCTTGCAAAACATGCACTGCCAACCGGTATCCATCAGCTGCTTAAGGGCATTGATCATGCCCCTCGCTGATCCATAAGCCGCACCATGTCAGCAGAATCAGTTCCGGATTGATCATATCCGCGTACTCAATAACAGTCTGCAACATTGGACGGGGCGCTCTTTACTGGATAGCACAGCGTACCAACATGATCCTATTCATGCCGCCAAACAGCTCTACCATGCCCCCTTTGCACTGTTATCACACGGCACAGAGCGTGATCCCATCATCAATTATGCTAATCTGGCAGCACAAACACTGTTTGAAATGAGCTGGCAGGAATTCATGACCTTACCTTCACGCTTATCAGCTGAAACAGTTGTTCAACAAGAGCGCAATGCGCTACTAAAACGGGTCAGCGACAACGGTTATATTGATGACTACTCAGGTGTGCGCATCGCCAAAACGGGTAGGCGTTTTATCATTGAGCGCGCTACGGTTTGGAACCTGCTCGGTGCAGAAGGCAACCCTCAGGGTCAGGCAGCCATGTTTGCGCATTGGAAACAGGTAAACAGATAGAACAATCCACTAACGCAATATCAATGACAAACTCGTGCATATGGCCTCAATCAGCTACGCTTCGTGCATGAGCAAGCAACCAGCAGCCCGGGCCAAAAAATCACTTGGTCAACATTTTTTACACGATCAACATGCCATCTCCCGCATTGCCAAGGCAGTGCCAAAAGGCGCTACCGCCATTGAAATCGGCCCTGGGCCGGGCGCAATCACCAATGTGTTATTGCAACACGTCGCGCATTTGACTGTCATTGAGATGGATGATCAATTCGCCGCCAGGTGGCAGAAAATAGCACAGGAAAATGACCGTTTATCTGTCTTTCACGGCGATGTGATGCAGCTGCTGGAAGAGACAGTAAACCAGGTACAACCGGAATGGATTGCCGGCAACCTGCCCTATAACCTCAGTGGCCCATTAACCGCCAAACTGGCTTCTCTATCGCTATCCGGCGGGATGGTACTGATGTATCAACGTGAAGTTGCAGAGCGCATTGCCGCAGGCCCCGGCAGCAAGACATACGGCGGTCTGTCTGTGCTGGTACGCCACCATTACAATGTAAAACGTCTATTAGTACTGCCTCCAGGCGCTTTTTCACCACCGCCAAAGGTACACTCCGCTGTCATTTTATTAACACCGCACGGCAACACGCCCTCCTGTGATTTCAACCAATTACAAAAAACAGTGCGGCAGGGATTTGCCCATCGTCGCAAAACCATTGCCAACAATTTTAAAAAAGAGTTAAGCGGCGAACAGTTTGAGGCTATCGGCATAGACCCGCGCAAACGCCCGGAGCAACTAGACTATCAGCAATGGGTTAACATTGCTCTGGCATTGGCCACATAGTTTCAGTTGCAAAATATCCACATAAAAGCAGCCATTTATATGGCCGCTTTGACAGCCCATGCAAGAACTATAAAGAAACACTGAATTATTCAGCATACCCTTAACTTACACCCAAGCCCGTTCATGCTAACACGGGATAATCCACGCCCTCACTTTGGCAGCTATCTTGCTGCAAACCTGAAACTATGAACATTGGAATCAACACATGGATTTCAATGCTCTCAGGGAGTTAAATATCGTGCGAATGCTTGCTACCATCCCCCATTATGACATGTCACTCCCCGGCAGGAGCATAACAGCATGAACCCCATGTCAGGCGATGTTGAGCAGATGCGTATCTCTCTGTTGGCCGCTGAAAAGTCGCACGCAGATCTGGATGAGCAGTCAAAAACGACACAGGCAGCACTTCTGCAAGCCCTGGATGATGTTAAAAAAGAGCATGAGCTCATTGAACGTTTGCTCTCGGCTATGCCCTCAATCCTCATTGCAGTCGACCATAACGGGATCATTTCATTATGGAATGATGTTGCTGAGAAGGTATTCGGCCTTTCCCGTAAAGAAGTAACCGGCACCGCCTTTTCTACTCTCGCCATCGCATGGGATTGGGATGAAATTCACCATGCCCTATCTGAATCGAAAGCTTCTTACACCAGCTCTATGGATCATGTGAAATTCAAGCGCAATGACGGAACGGATGGTTTCCTTGGACTCACAATCAATGCCGTAATTGAGCATGGTCAATACAATGGTTTTCTGTTGGTGGCTGCCGATAAAACAACACGCATGCAGCTGGAGAACCAGTTACAAATGTCTCAGAGAATGGAATCTATGGGCGAACTGGCTGCGGGTATTGCGCATGAAATTAACACTCCGATGCAATACATTGGTGATAATGTTCGTTTTCTCAAAGATGGTTTTAATGACATACTGCAACTGATATCCACCTATCAATTGCATATGACGACAATGAAGCAGGAAAATATGTCAACATCGGTTCAACAGCTCACTGAGACACTGCAACAGGCGGAAGAGAAGGCAGATCTGGATTTCCTGCGCGAGGAAGTGCCGTTGGCTGTAGCGCAAACGCTCGAAGGTATTGCCCACGTCAGTAAAATCGTTGGCGCTATGAAGGAGCTCTCGCACCCGGGCACCGGTGATAAAATGCCTATTGATATCAATAAGATGATTGAGAGTGCCGTTACCGTAAGCCGGAATGAGTGGAAATATGTTGCCGAGCTGGATGTCACATTCGATCCTGAATTACCCATGATTCATGCCCTACCCGAGATCAATCAGGTATTTCTGAATATTATCGTCAATGCCGCGCATGCCATTGCAGATACGCTACCTGAAAACAGTGATGAAAAGGGCCGTATTCATATTCAAACCTGCCATTCAAATGAATTTATAGAGATTCACATTAAGGATTCAGGCTCAGGTATCCCAAAAGACAAACTGGATAAAATTTTCAATCCATTTTTCACCACCAAAGAGCCCGGCAAGGGGACAGGTCAGGGGCTAGCGATCAGTCATCAGATTGTATGTAATCGGCTCGATGGGCAACTATCGGTTAAAAGCGAACCGGGTCAGGGCGCACATTTTACCATTAAATTACCGGTAGGAAATGCATGAACAGAAACAAGAATTCGATGCTGGAGCTGCTATCATGAACGAACATACCAATTCATCCATCGGTGAAAAAAAACACATCCTGTTTGTTGATGATGAAGAGAATGTGCTCACTGGCCTTAAACGCATCGTACGATCGATGCGTGATGAGTGGGATGCCAGTTTTGCATCTTCTGCCCAGCAAGCGCTGCAAATAATGGATGAGCAGGAGATTGATGTACTGGTAACGGACATGCGCATGCCCATGATGGATGGGGCGCAGCTGCTCAGCGAAGTATCCGGCGAATACCCCCACGTGATACGCATTCTACTTTCGGGCCAGTGTGACCTTGAGTCATTTATTGGTACTGCCTGCCCTGCGCATCAACTGCTATCTAAACCCTGTGATGCAGTCACGCTGAAGAAAACCATCGAACGCGTGATTGCGCTACGTTATCTGCTCGAGAATGAAACCTTACGCGACATCATCATGCAGATGAACACACTGCCATCTCCACCAACGATATATTTACAAATTGAAAAGGAACTGGAACGCCCTGACTCATCCATGCAGCGGGTTGGTGACATTATCGGCCAGGACATCGGCATGACCGCCAAACTATTGCAGCTGGTGAACTCGCCCTTCTTCGGTTTTAACCGCAACATTGATACACCCGCTCAGGCTGCCGCACTGCTCGGAGTGAATATGGTGCAGTTTATCATGTTACATGTTCAGACCTTTGTTTCGCATCCGTCTATTGAGCGTACTGTCGGAGAGATCTCTGAACACTGTATGCTGGTCGCCACCTTGGCACGAGCGATTGCCAAAAAAGAAGGCGGCAATCCATCCTGTTGTCTGGATGCCTATATAGGCGGCATGATGCATGATCTTGGTCGTCTCATTCTGGCCGTGAATATGCCAAAAAAATATACTGCCATCATAGAACAGGCAAAACTTTCATCAGAGCCCACATGGAGCATCGAACAGCGCGAAATCGGGGCATCACATGCGGAAATCGGGGCCTATCTGCTTGGCCTGTGGGGTTTGCCCGAACATGTCGTTGAAATAGTTCACTACCATCACACTCCGGCTGAGTGCACGCTACTGGATGATCATCTGCCACTTACCGCCGTACATATCGCCAATGTCCTGACTGCTGACCCTGAACTCGAACGGCGTGGTCATCCAGACAGCCTCGATGAAGCCTATCTCAACCATCATGCTTTAATCGATCATATTCCGGATTGGCAGACATACCTGAAAGAGCTCATGGAGAAGAGTCAATGAGCGAAAAGATTCTCTTTGTTGATGACGATATTAATATTCTTCAAGCCTATAAACGTCAGCTACGCAAACAGTTTGACCTGCATACAGCACAGGGACCTGAAGAGGCGCTGAAACTTATTGGCGACCACCATCACTTTGCGGTGGTGGTATCTGATTTTTCCATGCCGGGCATGAATGGCGTGGAATTTTTAAGCGAAGTGAAGAAGGTATCTCCCAACAGTGTTCGCATCATGCTGACAGGCTTTGCCAATGCGACAAATGCCATCAACGCCGTTAATGAGGGAAATATTTTTCGTTTTCTTGCCAAACCATGTGCACCCGAACAACTGGCGTTATCACTGCATGCTGGCATCGATCAATACCATCTGATTACTGCGGAAAAAGAGCTGCTTGAGAAAACTCTATTTGGCAGTATTAAAGTGATGAGCCAGATTCTATCTCTGGTGAATCCAGTCGCCTTCAGCAGTACATCCCGTATCAAATCATATATTAAACACATGGTGGAAGCACTTAACCTGCCAGGAAAATGGCGTTATGAACTGGCTGCTATGCTATGCGAGCTTGGGTACGTCACCCTGCCTCCTGAAACCACATCTAAAATCCTTGCCAATCAGCCCTTATCCAGCAACGAGCAAACATTATTTGATGCGCATCCGACTGTTTCTGCATCCATGCTGGACCATATCCCCAGGCTTGAGGAGGTCGCTGAAATGGTGCGCAGACAGCAGTCTAATTTCAGTGACTATACCCTGTCAGAAGAATCCATTTTGGCAGATCCATCCTCACTTGGCGGCTGCATGCTTAAAGTAGCCCTTGATTTTGATCGCCTCATCAACACGGGCATGAGCCTGCCTAAAGCCATTCAGAGCATGTCGAATCGGCGCGGTGTCTATTATCCACGACTACTTCAATGCATGGAATCACTAAGTAAAGTGGACCGAAGCATGGAAATCAGGCCCATTTACATGAAGGATTTAACCGTCGGCATGATTGCCGATGAGGATATTCTTACGGTAAATCACATGCTGCTCATCGCCAAAGGTCAGGAAGTAAATCTGCCCATGCTTGAACGCCTGCGCAGTTTTGCAAGAACCACACACATCATAGAACCCTGTCGCATGCGTATTCCTTAACGGCTTACGCCGGCCAGACCAATACGGGTTTTCTTGCCGCCTGTGTTTCATCCAACCTGCGGCGAAATGGTTTCACAGGCGCTTCATGCAGGGCATCCGTATCACCGGCTTCGCATTGCGCTGCAATTTCCAGCATCGCATCACAAAAATTATCCAGTGTTTCACGTGATTCAGTTTCGGTTGGCTCAATCAGCATCGCCCCGTGTACAATTAGCGGGAAATAGACCGTCATCGGATGGAAACCCAGATCAATCAGCTGCTTGGCAATATCGAGTGTTTTAACGCCATGTCTATTCTGAATCTCATCAGTCAACAGGCACTCATGTTTGCACACACCTTCAAATGGTACGTGATAGGCATCCTTCAAACGATGCAGAATATAGTTGGCATTAAGCACTGCATCTTGTGAAATTTTATGCAGGTATTCACGCCCGAACGCGGAGATATAGGCATTCGCACGCATATACACACCGGATTGACCGATGCTACCCAGTACCGAACCGACCGATGTCTCCACATTGCCCTGCAAAGCATACGCATCACCATCTTTCACAATACGCGGTACAGGCATATATGGTGCCAGCGTCTCATTCACAGCAACAGGACCTGCTCCCGGGCCACCGCCACCATGTGGTGTAGCAAAAGTTTTATGTACATTGATATGCAAGCAATCGATGCCCATGTCGCCAGGGCGCGCTACACCAACAAGGGCATTCAAGTTGGCACCATCCCCATAAACCAAACCACCAGCATCATGCACAAGCTGACAGATCTCTTTGACGTCTGATTCAAAAGCACCAGCAGTATTCGGATTGGTCATCATCAAGGCAGCTGTGCCATCGTTTAAATGCGCTTTCAATTCATCCAGATCAATGCGGCCATCAGGGCCGGATTTCAATTCGACCGTATGCATGCCACACAAGGCTGCTGAGGCAGGATTAGTGCCGTGAGCTGAATCAGGTACCAGTACAGTTCTACGCTCAGTCTCACCACGCGCATCGAGGCAGGCACGAATCATCATCAGTCCGGTCAGTTCGCCATGTGCACCAGCGGCAGGTTGCAGCGTGACATGCGGAAAACCGGAAATCTCACCCAACCATTGCTGCACTTCATATAATAGTTCCAGTGCGCCCTGCACTGTCTCTTCCGGCTGATCCGGATGAATGTGCGCCAATCCGGGCAAACGTGCCACCTGCTCATTGACACGCGGGTTATATTTCATGGTGCAGGAGCCAAGTGGATAAAACCCTGTTTCAATACCGTGATTCCACTGCGACAAGCGCACAAAATGACGTACTGTTTCAGGCTCGGACAGACCTGGGATGCAGGCAGGCTTTTGGCGTGCAAACCCAGCCAGTGCATCCGGCAGATCACCCTTCACTCCGGGCAAATGAATAGATTCGGCAGCATCATGTGCATGTTCAAACAACAAGGCTTCCTCATGCTGAATGCCATTGGTCGCTGAATATTTAAAGGTCGTATCGTTCATGTCTGAAACGCTCACAGGCTCACCTCCAGCACACGCAGATAATCGTGGATATCCGCCTCTTCAATCATCTCTGTGGTGGCGACAAGCAGATGCCTGTTCTCAGCACTCGGGCCAACCTCTCCAGGATCAGCCTGTCCGACATCAAACCGTTCAAGCGGGATACCGGCAAATATATCATCGGACTGTGCAGCAGCTATGAAACGCTGGCGTGCCTGATGATCGACAAAACTGAGTACCGTTTCGTTGTAATGTGCGCCTTCAAGCGCCGTGACATGATCGGGCAATTGCGATACCAGTAATTGCAATGCGGCAGCCGAATGACGCGCTACCGTGGTTAAACCTGCATCTCCCATCAGCGTCATATAGGTGGCCGCCGCAGTACACATCAGGCCTTGATTGGTACAGATATTCGATGTCGCTTTTTCGCGACGGATATGCTGTTCACGGGTCGATAGCGTTAACACAAAACCACGCTTGCCATCCGCATCTTTGGTCAGACCACACACACGCCCGGGCATCTGACGCAGATATTTTTGTTTGCAGGTAAATAGCCCTAAATGCGGCCCCCCAAAAGCCATCGGAATACCCAGTGACTGGCCGGAACCGACGGCAATATCCGCTCCCATCGCACCGGGAGACTCAATCAGGGCAAATGCACTGACATCAGAAAACGCCACAACCATCAAACATTGATTGGCATCACACGCTTCACGCAAAGAAGCCAGCTCATAAACGGAACCATAAAAATCAGGATATTGCACAATCACACAGGCTGTTTGCTCATCAATCGCAGCAATCACCTTGTCCAGATCAGTGCCGAAACAACCCATATCAACTTCTTCATATTCACCATCTAAACGCGACAGG
>JAUZQJ010000125.1 GCA_030951045.1 Mariprofundus sp. | reverse complement strand
ACACGCTAACAGTGCCGGACCCGCACGCAGACTATGACGCACCACATCGGCAGGCCATCTTGCACACAGGTGCAAGGCCTGCTGAATCGATTCACGCCGGCTAAATGCATCTGCATCCAGGCACGGAGTCTGTAATACCGGATACACAGCATTTGTCATCATCTGCACAATCAAACCGTGCGGCACCGTTTTCAAATGGTTGCGAATCCAGTTATCTACCTTACCCACATCTGCCCGTGCCATATCTGAAACCAGGGTCTGCCACTCCAACAGTGCATCAGCAATCTTGCGATCCTGCAAACAGGCGACAGCACCCGGACTGCCACCAGCCACAGAAACTGCCAAATCCAGATAACAACCTTCAACCGGAGGATTTAGTCTTTGCAGCACCAGACGTACATCCTGATCAGACAACGGCGAACATTGCTGCAACATGCAACGGGAACGAATCGTAGCTGGCAAACGCTCAAGGTCAGCACACACCATGAGCAGCATACTACCTTCCGTTGGCTCTTCTAAACCCTTCAACAGCGCATTTGCCGCCTGCCCGTTCATACGCTCGGCATCATCGAGAATCACCACACGACGCCCACTCTCCGCCCCACTTAATGCGAGAAATGCCAACACACCTCGCACCTGCTCAATATTCAAATCGCGTTTACCTTCAATCAACCCCACACGGAACACATCGGGATGTGAGCCTGCATTGAGCATCTGACAGCCATGACATACACCACAAGCAGATTGAGCGTCACACATCAGATATGCTGCTAACTTCTCGGCCAGCACATCTTTACCAATGCCTTTCATACCATAGAGCAACCAGGCATGATGCAAATGACCTTTCTTCAAAGCTTTGGTAAACGTCTGTTCCACACTCTGGTGGCCAAGCACCTTGCTATTCATGAATCTAAAAAAGAGTGCTGAACAGGCTCATGTCCAACCAAAGAGATCAAAGCGCCCATCCATATTTATTTTCGATGATAAGCCTTACCTGATCTCCGACATCATCAATCCCCTGAGCTGCATCAACACGGCATATTCGCTTTGTATCAAGCGCATATTGCTGCCCAAATGCAGCAGACACCCGTTCATGAAAGGAGATTACCTCTTCATCCAAACGCGTAGCCTTCTCACCCGCTTCTGCCCGTTTTTTCATGCGTCGCATCGCTTCTTGCACCGACACATCAAACCACAACGTCAATCCCGGTCTCACACCACACTCAGCAAAACTCAGCATCTCACGCAACGGTGCAGCCCCCTCATCGAGTTGCCTCGCTGCCAACTGATAAGCCAGCGTAGAATCAGAATAACGGTCACACAATACCCAGCGATCAGACGCCAATGCCGGTTGAATAACTTCTTTAACATGCTGAGCCCTATCTGCCAAAAACAGTAACAGCTCAGTTTCAGGCACCGGCACATAAACCCCCGCCAGTAACAACTTTCGGATCTCTTTGCCAAGCGCTGTATCACCCGGTTCAAACGTTGTTACAACATCTTCACCCCGCCCACGCAAATATTCAGCGGCGCGTTTCAGCTGCGTACTCTTGCCACAGCCATCCACGCCTTCAAATGTAATCAATCTATTCACTGATTGCCTCGCCTTCTACTTCATCACCTTGCACGCTTAACGCTGCTGAATCCAGATGCATTCGTAAACCCGATGATTGAATTTTCTCATTACGAAACCGTGCCAGTCAACCCGGGACATACGCGAAACAAGTCCAGGCACAGCCCTCTGAGTATATGTAAGGTTTAAGCAGCTTCGACTCACCCGATAACGTCTGGCCTTAACGTTTTTAATACAGTCAAGCAATTCGCCATTCAGCCAGTGATGCACATGTACTAGCGCCACTGATATCCGGAATAATGTACAATTCCAATGCAGTCACAGCTTGCAGATTCACATTGTACTCTTCCTGCTGACGCATCGAATCCGGCCGGCTGAAGTTGTATTGCTGGCGAGCGATATCATGGTATGTCTCGCCCTTATCGGAGGAGTAACGCAATACAAATTCTTGCGTACGTTCCTGATTATCTTCCTGAAAGATCAGTCGAATGGCGCTGATTTGCTGTGGGGCATCGAACAACAGACGCAGACGCTGTTCCCCTGCTTCGGCTGCTCGCCAACCACTACCACCGGCAGCTAGCGCAGACTCAAACGGATGTACCTCATCTTCGCTTGTCAGCTCAGCGCTTGCGATTGCCTCCACATTCAGCCAATCACGCTCAGCTTCTGTATCGATCTCTTGTTGCTGATTTATGATACGTTTACGCATAGACCACCCCTGTTTTTTTAACATTGTAAGTTATTTGAAGATTCTATTTAAAAACTGTTGCAGCTGTTGCCATGAGTCTTCATCAGCAACCAGGTTATATGCCAGCGGCATGTTGAATTGCCGGGCAAAGGTATCGGCTTCCGGATTCGTGAAACTGTGTTTCACACCTGGATAACTAACCAAGCGATAATCTACAGCGGCGGCTTGCATCTCCTGCTCAAAGGCCAAATAACCGGTAAACTCAATGCCATCTACCTGATAGATAATTTCCCTATCTTGCACTTCGGCATAAACGGTCGCTGGCATCCACACCAGCACCAGAATAGACATCAATTTATATAGGGGCTTCATCGGCATCTCCTGTCGAACGTGCTTGTAACACCGTCCTCTTCCGAGCATTGATCACTCTGGTTAGCACTTCATGTTGGAGCCAGCCCGAGAAGCAACAATCATACTTTAGTCGTATAGCAATCTGTCGTCGGCCTTATAGCATTCAATGCAAGCTGAATGACTGCTTCGATCACCCCCCCCCTCCCCAGATCGCAGTCATTCAGCTTTATTAGGAATTGAGAAAGAAGGAGTCTATTACGGACTCTTTTTTTACATCATCAGTTTGCTTACAGTGATCACCACCACATCGTACTATGTTCTGCCAGGAATATACGACCCACACGGGCTAACTGCGCAAGTGCCCACACCTAGAACCACACTAAGCCCGACATTCCTACAGGCTTAGCAATCGCTCCTCTTATTCCTTTTTGTGTTCTTTGTAATAATTGATCAAGCCATTGGTTGAGGAATCATGATTTTTCACCTGATCATAATCATCAAGTTCCGGCAGAATCTTGCGCGCCAGTTGTTTACCCAGTTCCACACCCCATTGATCGTAGGCATTCACATCCCATATAATACTTTGTACGAAAGTTTTATGTTCATACATGGCAATCAATCCACCCAATGCATGCGGCGTAAGTTTTTGAAACAGAATGGAGTTGGTCGGTTTGTTGCCCGGAAACACTTTATGCGGCAACAGAGCTTCCAGTTCATCACCGGAAAGACCATCTTTAATCAATTCTGCTCGCACTTCATCGGCAGTTTTACCCATCATCAATGCTTCGGTCTGGGCAAAGAAATTGGACAATAACATCGGGTGATGACGACCAACCGGATTCTTGGTTTCAACCGGCGCCAGGAAATCGCATGGAACCAGCTTGGTGCCCTGATGAATAAGCTGATAAAAAGCATGCTGCCCATTGGTGCCAGGCTCGCCCCAAATGATCGGACCGGTAGAATAATCAACCGGTTTACCTGAGTGGGTTACACTCTTACCGCTACTCTCCATATCTCCCTGCTGAAAATAGGCAGGAAAGCGATGCATATATTGATCATACGGCAGCAGTGCATGAGAGTCCGCATCAAAGAAATTATTATACCAGATACCCAGCATAGCCAATATCACAGGTACATTTTCTTCCAATGGTGCCGTTCTGAAATGCTCATCCATATCATGTGCACCGGTCAGTAATTCTTCAAAGTGATCCATACCCAGATAGAGGGCAATCGATAGCCCTACTGCACTCCACAAAGAGTAACGGCCTCCCACCCAGTCCCAAAACTCAAACATATTGGCTGTATCAATACCAAAGGCAGAAACCGCCCGGGCATTAGTGGACACAGCCACAAAGTGCTTGGCTACAGCCTGCTTGGTACCGCCACGTGTCAAAAACCAATCGCGTGCAGTACGTGCATTAGTAATGGTCTCCTGCGTGGTGAACGTTTTGGATACGATAACAAAAAGCGTGGTTTCACGGTGTAGATGACGCAGCGTTTCCACCAGATGTGTACCATCCACATTGGAGACAAAATGCATGTGTAATTTATCACGCCCATACGGCGTTAATGCCTCAGTTACCATGACTGGCCCAAGATCAGAGCCACCAATACCAATATTGACGATGTCGGTGATTCGTTTGCCCGTATTACCCTTCCATTCACCACTGCGCACAGCCTCGGTAAATTCACGCATCTGAGCCAGCACCCGGTTTACATCCGGCATCACATCCTTGCCATCCACCATAATCGGTCTGTTGGATCGATTACGCAACGCCGTATGCAGCACAGCCCGGTGCTCGGTATTATTGATTTTATCACCATTAAGCAGGTGTTCGGTCCAACCCTTCACATCTCGTGCGCGAGCCAGATCAAACAACAGTTTTTTGGTATCTTCCGTAGTGATGTTTTTAGAATAATCCACCAACATATCACCGACATGAATGGCGTTCCTATCGAAACGATTAGGATCAGTAGCAAACAGATCACGCATATGCACCTGTTTCATCTCTACCGCATGTGCTGCCAGTTTTTTCCACTCATCAAGTTGCGTTAAATCAGACACGAGCCCTCCCAGGTTCACTGTTTGTTGGCAACAGGATAACTGCACCGGACAAAAAGGCCAAGCAGTCTCTCTCTATTTATGACATCGCTATGCATTGTTTCCTGTATTTCCTGATATGCATAAGAGTGTGCTAGCATCCACGCATTCAGGGGGGAATATGACAGCACTCAATATCGTTTTCATCGCATCAGAGGCTTCACCATTGGCAAAAACAGGAGGATTGGCTGATGTAGCTGGCTCTTTACCGCATGCTCTTCAGCATCTTGGACATAAAGTCACCGTCATCATGCCATTTTATCGCCAGCATATTGAAGCGTCAGGATTCGCAACAAAAGCATTAGGCACAAGTATTGAAATGTGGGCTGATGGCGTGCAACGTCACTGTCCATTGCATGAAGCCACTGTAGATGGCCTCTCTTTCATACTCATCGAACAGGATGATCTATATAACAGAGAAGGGCTGTATGGACCTGCCGGTGGTGCTTATGATGATAATCTACTGCGTTATCTGTTATTCGACCGTGTCGCACTGGAAACCGCTGCGCAGCTAGGCACCCAAGTGGATATTATACACTGCCATGACTGGCAAACCGGCATGATCCCACTGCTGTTAAAAACACAATATCAGCATCATCCTGAAATCGCGCACGCCCAATGTGTATATACCATTCACAATCTCGCCTACCAGGGTAATTTTGGTGCGGACTGGATTCACCGGCTCGGCATTCCCAGCCACCATTTTCACCCTGAAGGATTTGAATTCCATCACCAGATCAACTGCATGAAGGCTGGTATTGCATCGGCTGAGGCTGTCACCACGGTTAGCCCTTCTTATGCTGAAGAAATTCTCACACCTGAATACGGCTGTGAACTGGAAGGCTTCCTGCAAAATCACAGTTACAAACTCTCCGGCATCGTCAACGGACTGGATATTGATGATTGGAACCCGGCTACCGACACAGCCATCGAGACCTCTTTTGGAGCCTTAAAAACCGCAGGTAAAAAGGATTGCAAATTAGCATTACAAAAAGCATGTGGACTGGATGTTTCAGATGATACGCCGCTATTGGTATTAATTTCTCGACTGGCTGATCAGAAAGGGATTGATTTATTACTGGCCAATGCAGGACGCTGGATAGAACGCGGTTATCAACTGGTCGTTCTTGGCTCCGGCGACCCGCACAGCGAACATGCCCTGCATCATCTGGCAGATAGCAACCCCAAGCAAATGTATTTTTATCGTGGCTTTAACGAAACGCTGGCACGCCAAATTTATGCCGGTGGCGACATGTTCCTGATGCCGTCGCGTTTCGAACCATGTGGACTGGGGCAATTGATGGCCATGCGCTATGGAACCGTACCTGTCGTACGTGCTACTGGCGGCCTGAAAGACACCGTGATTGATTATGCCTCCAACAAAAGCAAAGCAACTGGTGTGCACTTTATAGATGCAACGCCGGAAGCCTTTGATGTCGCTGTTGAACAGGCTATTGAACTGTATCGTAACCCAGCCGTCTGGGCGCGCATACGTTGCAACGGCCTCAAACGCGACTCTTCATGGGAAGCTTCAGCCGCTGATTATGTAGGCCTGTACCAAGAATTGTTAGCAGATCCAAAATAGATGCACCATATTCTGGCTGCTGATATTGGCGGCACCAACCTACGCTTAGCCATCATCGACCAGACAGGTAAGATTCTGGATGAATCACGCGTGCAGGCTCAATTAAGCCTGCACAATGCGGCATCTAAATGCGCCGCAGAAGCGCACATTATCACGACAATCAGCCATGGAATTTATTCATTTTTGAAGCAAAGCAGCTATAAAGCAAACAGCATCGGCATCGGTTTTCCAGGTTTTTTTCATGGCCAAACCGGCGTACTCGCATCCTCACCAAACCTACCCCTACTGCACGACTTCCGATTGGCTGAGCTATTAAGCAACAGCATAGATAAACCTGTAGCCGTACAAAATGATGCCCTCTGTGCCGCCATTGGCGAACATCGCTTTGGAGCCGGTCAAGGGCAAGATAATCTACTACATATCACACTTGGCACAGGAGTTGGCGGTGGACTCATACTCAACCATAAACCGTATGGCGGCGAACACGGCATGGCAATGGAGTTTGGTCACCTCTGTGTTGAACGCACTACTGAAAACAGTCGTCCATGCGGCTGTGGCAACACTGGCTGTTTGGAAAGCTATGCGTCAGCCAGCGCTGTGATTCAGATCTATCAAGAAGAAACCGGACTGCATTGCAGTGCCAAAGACATTTATCTCAAAGCCCGTAGTGGTGATGCCATTGCACAGCGCATTCTCACGCAGGCAGGCACTTATCTCGGCATGGCAATCGCAGAAACCATAAAGTTACTGGATATCTCCACCATCACAGTAAGTGGCGGCCTAAGTGGAGCCTGGTCCATTATTCACCCCGCTCTGATAGAATCACTCGATGCCAACCTCATTCCACCGCTAAAGGGAAAAACCACCGTGCTACAATCCACGCTGGCCGATAATGCAGGATTGCTTGGAGCTGCCGCTATCGCACCAATAAGTTAATCCTTTCTGTGGCTTCATCGTATCAAATCCCTGCTCACAATATCTGTGTTGAACAGGATATTAAACGCAGTCGTTTTATTGCGGATATTGGCCATGCTGAGACTAAAGCCGATGCCATGGCATTTATAGAACTGGTCAAGAAACGCGAGCCCGATGCCCGCCACCACTGCTGGGCCTATATTGCCGGTCACCCGATCGAATCGATTGAACGGGCAAGCTCTGATGCAGGAGAACCACAGGGTACAGCCGGAAAACCAATGCTTAATGTACTACAACATAAGAATATCGGCGAAATCATCGTTGTTATATCCCGTTATTTCGGTGGCATCAAACTTGGTGCAGGCGGCCTGGTACGGGCTTATTCAAGTACGGTACAGCAAGCTATTGATGCTCTGCCTCTTAGCCAGCGCGTCCTCACTATTGCAGCCGTCGTGCACATACCTTTTGCACTGGAGAGCAATATACGCCATCTGCTTGAAAGCGCTGGCATCACAATCAGAGAAAGCCTATATCGCGAAAACGTACAGCTGCATATCGACATCGAGATTGGCAGAGAGGCAGAACTGGCCAATAATATTTGTGAAAAAAGCGCCGGCAAAGCCGAACTCAAGCTCAATACGGTCAAATAAAATGAGATGCAAAAAAACAGCACTCATTACGCCATAAAAAAAGGGGTGAACAGACTTAGTCTGTTCACCCCTCATATGACGCCTTTAAGCTGACCTATTTCAGTTTTATTGGTTCCAGCTTCCAGATATCACGATTATAGTCTTCCATCGTTCTATCGGTAGAGAACTTACCACTGTAGGCAGTATTAAAGATACTCATGCGTAACCATGCCTTTTTATCCTGATACGCTTCAGCAGCGCGCTGCTGAGCATCAACATAGGTACGGAAATCAGCTGCAACCAGCCACGGATCATCACTGCCACGAATAGCATGTGTGATAGATGAGAACAGACCGGGTTCAAACTGACTAAAGTGACCACACTCAAGCAGCTCCATCACACGGTTGAAATCTTCATCAGCGGCAATAATAGCACTTGGATCGTAGTGTCCACGTGCAGCTTCCACCTCTTCAGCAGTCAGGCCGAACAGGAAGAAGTTCTCTTCACCAACCTCTTCACGAATTTCGATATTGGCACCGTCCAACGTACCGATAGTCATGGCACCATTCATCATGAACTTCATGTTGCCGGTACCGGATGCTTCTTTACCTGCTGTTGAAATCTGTTCAGAAAGATCAGTAGCCGGAGCGATGATCTCCATGGCAGATACACGGTAGTTAGGGAAGAACACCACTTTAAGTTTATCACCCACTTCAGGATCGTTATTGACCACTTCAGCCACATTGCTTACCAGCTTGATGATCTGTTTGGCCATATAGTAACCAGGAGCCGCTTTACCACCGATCAATACACAGCGGTTGGTCCAGTTGGCGGTGTCTCCACGTTTGATACGGTCATACAAATGAATCACATGCAACACATTCAGCAACTGACGTTTGTATTCATGAATACGTTTCACCTGTACATCAAACATCGCATCAGGACTAAAACGCACACCACATACCTGCTCAACAACCTCTGCCAAACGCTCTTTATTCTGACGTTTACAAGCAGCCCATTTTTTACGGAAAGCAGCCTTTTCCGCATATGGTGCCAACTGACGCAACTCACTCAGCTTGGTGACCCAACCTTCGCCAATCGTTTCGTTGATCAATGCAGACATCGGTTTGTTGCACATCGCCATCCAGCGGCGCTGCGTCACACCATTGGTTTTGTTGTTGAATTTTTCCGGCCACATGGCGTAAAAATCAGCAAACAGACCTTCGACCAACAGGTCAGAATGCAATTGAGCCACACCATTGACCGAGTAACTGCCCGCAATGGCCAAATAAGCCATGCGCACCTGCTGCACATCACCCTCTTCGATGATGGACATACGACGCTGACGTTCTACATCGCCCGGCCAGTGTTTGGCTACTTCAGTGAGGAAACGCGCATTAATTTCATAGATAATATCCAGCACACGCGGCAACAAACGACCGAACAGATATACAGGCCAGCGTTCTAAGGCTTCTGGCAACAGGGTATGGTTGGTATAAGCCATGGTCTTGCTGGTAATTGCCCATGCATCGTCCCACTCCAGATGATATTCATCCATCAGAATACGCATCAATTCCGCCACAGAGACAGTCGGGTGTGTATCATTAAGCTGGAAACAGTTCTTGGCTGCAAACTGACTGAAATCATTACCGTTCTTTTCCACCCAGCGGCGGATCACATCTTTAATGCTGGCACTGGCCAGGAAATACTGCTGTCTTAAACGCAGCTCCTTACCATTTTCGCTAGAATCATTCGGATACAACACCATCGAGATATGCTCAGCTTCATTCTTGGATGCAACAGATTCAGGATAACTACCTGCATTGAACTCGCCCAAGTCAAATTCATCGGTTGCAGCCGATTTCCACAAACGCAGCGTATTTACCGTACCATTTTGATAACCCGGAATCGGAGTGTCATAAGGGATTGCCAGCACATCATTGGCATCAACCCAACGGCAACGCAGAACGCCTTCATCATCACGATACTGTTCGGTACGACCACCGAAATGGATGCGCTGCTCATATTCAGGACGTGCAATTTCCCAAATATTACCATTTCTCAGCCAGTGATCAGGCTCTTCCATTTGGGCACCATCTTTGATCAACTGACGGAACATGCCGTATTCATAACGGATACCGTACCCGGTAACTGGCAGTTGCAAGGTAGCACAACTATCGACAAAACATGCTGCCAAACGACCCAAACCACCGTTTCCAAGACCAGCATCATGTTCTTCATCAATCATTTCTTCGAGATCAATACCAAGATCATGCATCGCCTGTTCAGCCTGTTCATCCAGACCGAGATTCAGCATCGCATTGCCCATCGCACGACCCATCAAAAATTCCAACGACAGATAATAAGCTCTGCGACCATCTGCTTCACAGCTCGCTTCACGGCTATCTTTCCAGCACTCCATCAAACGATCGCGAATGGTGAACGCCAAAGCCTGATAGTTGTAATGGCTTGAATGAGAACGGTTATCCTGCCCCAAAGTACGTACGAAATGGCGTTGAATACCATTGACCAGATCATAGCTGGTCGCGCCGACTGGCGGCACATTGGTAATATCATATTTGGGCGTAGCATTTTTTGTTGATTTTGTAGTCATTATTTCACCTTTTGTAGAACACATCTTGAAGCATAATTTTTGGGCGCGCACACTGTCTATTGTATCTAACCAAGTCAATGTAAGGCAACGCGATGAGTACCTTATAATGATGAAAAAGGGCTGCCACCGGGACAAGCCTTTTTCATTACTATCTTAGCATCGTTCCTAGAACAACCTGCCAATTTTAGGCAAATCACCCACCAGAGGAGCAACATAATCCAACCAAGGCTGCGTCACATCATTACCGGCTTCGTTGATATATTCACCTTTCATTTCTGTCGCTTCGCGAGCCACTGTAGATAACGGTGTCACAAAACACTCACTGGCATACGGTACACTGGAGATGCGACGAATCGCCACAGACCCCGGCTCAGCAGTTTCCACAGCATGATTTACCCCGTACCCTCCAACCATACGCGCCTCTTCTGCATCAACAGGAGAGACAATGGAGGCAAAACTGCGCTGCAAATAACCAAAAGTATCAGCGCGTACACGCACGGCCTCACCGGCATACGCCTCTTTCACTTTGGCTGAGAGGAAATCTCCTAACGCACCCGATCCTGAAAGCTGTAAATTACCATGAGAATCGCGTTCACCGCTGGTCATGACAGGGTTGCCATCTGCATCGGTAATACCCTCAGATACTGCCACCACACAGCGACCAAACTTCACTACAGCCGCTTTTACATCGGCCTGAAACTGAGCCACATCAAAGGTACGCTCAGGCAAATAAATCAAATGCGGACCATCACTATCAGACTGACGAGCTAGCGCTGAAGCAGCCGTTAAGAAACCGGCATCACGACCCATCACGACATTGATTTTAATGCCCGGCAAAGCGGCGTTATCACGATCATCCCCCATAAATGCCAGCGCCACAAAACGTGCTGCTGAAGCAAAACCCGGACAGTGATCAGTCACTCTCAAATCATTATCAATGGTTTTGGGAATATGAATCGTACAACAGTCGTAATTCGCTTCTTTGGCCATTTCAGCAATAATATGTGCTGTCTCGGCGGAGTCATTACCACCAATATAAAAGAAGTAGCGCACATCATTCTTCTTAAAGACTTCAAATACACGTTCGCACTCAGCTTTCCCAGGTTTCAAACGCACAGAACCCAAGCCTGCAGCCGGAGTATTCGCCAATATTTCAAGTTCATCATCACTCTGCGTGGTCAGATCAATAAAATCATCCTTCATACTACCGGAAAGACCATGTTTCGCACCCAGAATACCGGTGATATTAGCCTGCTTTCGTGCCTCCAATATTGCACCAACCAGTGACTGGTTAATCACTGATGTAGGACCACCGGACTGACCGATTACCATCTTACCTGTTAAAGCCATTACAATTCTCCTGTGAAAAAGTGGCGGCATCATAACGTTTAATGGATAGTGATGACATCATCAATATGCACAGACATGCGCGTTCGGTATCATTACGCCAATAATACGAACATAAGAGAAGATCACAAATGAGCGAGCAAACATCTAAAATCACACTGCAATCACTTATTAACATCCTTCAACAGGCTGGTGAAGAGATTCTACTGCCGGGATATCACAGATCAATTCAAACAAGCCAAAAGTCTGATGGTTCCGTTGTCACTGAAATCGATCTGGCCTGCCAACAGTTCATTGAAAACAAGTTGACCGAACTCGATAGCGACATCGCTTTTTTGGGTGAAGAAATGTCCGAATTTGAGCAACTGCAATGTCTTAAAGAGAGCCACGGCCGTTATTGGTGCCTGGACCCTCTCGATGGCACTACCAATTTTGTTGCCAAGGTTCCGGGCTTTGCGATTTCACTGGCTTTGATAGAATCAGGCGTACCTCAGATGGCCTGTATTTATGACCCTGTACGACAAGAAACTTTCAGTGCTGCTCGCAATACAGGTGCGCATCTTAATGATCAAGCCATCCAGTGTGCACCAGCAGCTAACCTTGATGAAGCTGTTGGTTATATAGATTTCAAACGTCTGCAACGCGAAATAGCCATATCTATGGCCTGCGACCGCATCTACCGCAGCCAACGCAATCTAGGTAGTTGCGCTCTCGAATGGGCCTGGTTGGCGGCTGGACGCGGTCACTTTATTGTACATGGTGGAGAAAAAATATGGGATTTTGCAGCTGGAAGTCTGCTGGTTAAGGAAGCCGGTGGAACGCTTGGTGACTTTTCCGGTCAGTCATTATTCCCTTGCCATGCACTTTCATCACCAATTCTCGCGACCTGCACCCCTGAACTCCAAGCCAAACTTCAAGCCAAGCTCAACTCTGGATGACATATAATTATTAAATAGCGTGAAGACACTTGCTTTTATTGAATGTCGCATTCTCTCTCCAAATCAGCTAGTGTGCGGCTGCTCAAAAAACTAGCTTGCTCACAATCCGGAGGGGAAAACAGCATGAATACAGTAGCTGATCTTAAGATTGACTTGGTTGAAGTCTGCGAAGCCGCAGCCCGCGCTTGCGCACCATACGTTGGTTCTGGCCAAAAAGACGAAGGTGATGGTCTGGCTGTTGATGCCATGCGCACCCGTATCAATGAAGTAAAAATGAAAGGCGTGATTGTCATCGGAGAAGGTGCTAAAGATGAAGCTCCTGCCCTGTATGATGATGAAGAAGTAGGCGATGGTCGTGGTATCGGCGTTGACATTGCAGTTGACCCCATCGAAGGCACTAATCTTTTTGCCAGAGATGCCGCAGGCTCTATCGTAACCTTGGCAGCAGCACCAGCTGGCACTATGTATCGTCCGGGTTCATGCTTTTACATGGAAAAACAGGTTTATCCTAAAGCTGCCCGTGGTAAAATTGACCCGGAAGCACCTGTAGCAGACCGCTTGGCACAGCTGGCTTTGGCATTGGGTAAAAGTGTTGCCGAAGTAACCGTCTTTGTTTTGGATAAACCCCGTCATCAGGATCTGATGAAAGAAATTTACGCCTGCGGTGCAAAAGTTCGCCTAGCCACTGATGGTGATGTTAATGGCGCCATTCAGGCCGTATTAAATAAAGGCTCCGATGCATTGTTCGGTATTGGCGGCACACCTGAAGGCATCGTTACAGCTTGTGCCGCACGCGCCATGGGCGCTGAAATGTTTGGCCGCATGGCTCCACAGAAAGACTTTGAAATCAAATTATGTGAAGAAGAAGGCATTGATACCAAGCGTTTCATCACCCGTGATGAGCTAATCACTTCTGATGACTGCATGTTTATTGCAACCGGCCTGACCAGCGGTGAATATGTTGATCACGTGAAAGTTGGCGTAGATGCTGATGGTAAATATATGACCACAGATACCGTCGTTCTATCTGGCTCGGTTGGTAATATTCGCCGTGTTCAGACTACTTTGCACATCTAATACTGAAAACCGAGAAACCAAGCGTCACCCATAAGAGATAATTATGGGTGACGCAATAAGTATTGATTTGGCATGCATAGGTATTTATATATAATGTTCCGCCATATCGCTTGAAAAGATCTATTAATATATGAAAAGGGGATTGAAATCACATGAGTAATAGCAGCCGTAGACACCTGGCCAACGCCGTTCGCGCACTTGCGATGGATAGCGTGCAGAAAGCAAATTCCGGACATCCGGGCGCCCCAATGGGCATGGCAGATATTGCCGAAGTTTTGTGGAATGATTATATGCAACACAACCCAAGCAACACCAAGTGGGCCGATCGTGACCGTTTCATCCTGTCTAATGGTCATGGCTCCATGTTGATCTACTCCCTGCTTCACCTGACTGGTTATGATCTCGGCATCGACGACCTTAAACAGTTCCGTCAACTCCATTCTCGCACACCCGGTCACCCGGAATACGGTTATGCTCCAGGCGTTGAAACTACAACTGGCCCTCTGGGTCAGGGTATCACTAACGGTGTTGGTATGGCTTTGGCTGAAAAGACACTGGCTGCTCAGTTCAACAAGCCAGGTCACGAAATCGTTGACCACAACACCTATGTATTCCTTGGCGACGGCTGTCTGATGGAAGGCATCT
>JAUZQJ010000124.1 GCA_030951045.1 Mariprofundus sp. | reverse complement strand
TATTGTGTTCTTGATCGGTAATGCACCTGAGTTCTTCCACTTAACCGGTTTGAATGAGGCGTACATGACATGGTGGTTTGCGCATAATGTGCTGGGTCTGTTGATTACTCCAGTTGCTGCAGCGATCACATACTACATTGTTCCTAAAGTAACGGGTAACCCACTCTATTCACATCGTGTTGGTCACTTGCACTTCTGGTCAATCGTTGTGTTCTACTCTACACCTGCTGCACATCATCTGATGAGCTCTCCACTTCCTGAGTGGTTGAAATCATTTGCATCTGTTGAAGGTGTGTTGATCCTGGTTCCAGCGGTTGCATACGTATGTAATATCTTGCTGACTATGCAGGGTAAATGGGCAATGTTTGTTGAAAACGTTGAAATCAAATACACCATCACTGGTGTGCTGTTGGCAATCCCGTTGAACATGCAGGGTGGCTTCCAGCAGACACGTGCAATTAACTGGTATGTACATGGTACTGGTTGGATTGTTGCACATGCTCACCTGGCATTGCTTGGTTTCTCAACCTTTGCTGAAGCCGCTGCTGTTTATTACGGTATTCAGACCATCGCACGTCGTAAGCTCTACTCATTGAGCCTGGCTAACTTCCACTTCTGGATGTTGTTGATCGGCTTCTCTCTGTACTGGGTTTCTATGACTATCGCTGGTCTGATTCAGGGTGCTGGTAAAATCTACGAAGTGCCATACATGGATATCGTGATTGCTGAGCATCCTTACATGATCGTAAGATGGTTGGGTGGAACCATGGTATTCCTGGGTAACTTTGTATGGTTGTACAATATGTACATGACTGTGAAAGCAGGCGAAAAATTGCCTGAAGGTCTACAGCCACAGGACGTTGCATACGCACGTTAAAAGATTGGGCTGGAGCCCTAACGGGCTCCGGCATTTTTTTACAGAATTTAAATTAATAGGGAGGAGTTAGAATGGGATTCCGAGAGTACCGAGTTGGATCGATTCTTTTTGGTGTGGCGTTATCGTCATCCATGTTTATTACAGTGTATATGCCTGGTTTAGATATATCAGGTGTGTCATCTACAGCTACAGCATTAGAAAAACAGTTGACCTATGGTAAGAACAGTGGGTTTGATTACGGCGATTTGTTCCTGCATGGAACAGATAAACCAATAAAAGTGATTCTGAAAACGGATCCGGTTACTGGTGCTAGTATTGATGATACTGCTGCATACGTCTTTAAGCCCGGCACATCATTTCCAAGTGGTTTGATTCATGACCATATTTTGGGTGAGAAAGTACAGGCATTGAGTGCATCTGAAGGTAAGGTTGGTCAGGCTAATCAAGCTGAAGGCGGCGTTTTTCTGGTAACTTCTAAAGTAACCAATGGTGTTGAAACTCCATATATAGAGTTTGCAACTGCAACGAAGGGGTGGGGTGTTGATGCAACCTTAAGTGCCGCATCTGAAACCATCCTTGCTGGTGCAGGTAAAACAATGTTTGTTCGTGAAGGTTGCTGGTGGTGTCATACACTGCTGCCTGAGCAGACACATGATTGGCAGTCCTTTGGTCGTCCACCAGTTCTAGGTGATTTCAATGGTGAGTCTCCAACTACATTTGGTTCTGACCGTAAAGCACCTGATTTGTTGCATGTTGGTTCACGTAACTCATCTAAAGAATGGATGTCCTTACACTTCTTTAACCCTCGTCTGGTTCAGCCACATTCAATCATGCCGCGTTATGATTACCTGTGGGGTCCTAAAGACAAAGCTGGTAAAGCAATTGATCTGGCTAAATGGGATGAAGAGTTTGTTGCATATCGTGATGGTGAAAGTGTCTATCCACCAGATGTTCCTGAATACGCCGATGATTCTGAAATCCGTTATTTGATGGATTTCGTTTTGAACTTGAAATAAGGGGGGGATAGAATGTCTAAATTTTTACCATTATTGGTGGGCTTGAAACTTAACAGTCCATTGAAAACAATGTCTGATGATGCTGGCGTTGAAAATGCCAAACACATTTGGGAAAACGAAAGTCTGGGTGGTATTGCTGAAAATAATAATCCTCTACCGCGTCCTGTGGTTGGGCTATTACTATTGACCTTCATCACTGCCATGGCATGGACTTTCCCATTGTTTGGCCAGAGACCTAGTGCGGCAATCTATTCTGATTATATCGGAATATATAAGTCTGATCCTGTGCAACGTATATTGAATGACACTTCATTAACTTCTAAAGAAGCTGATGAAAGAGCTATGGCAATGATTGAAAAGGCATTGGCAGAGTTTCCGTCTAAGTATGAATTTCAACGCACACAGCATCCGATCACCATGAGTGATCTGCGGATCATGGAAGATAAGCTGATTGAATTGCAACAGACTCCAGGTGTTGATCTTGAAGAGTATTCTGTCATTGGTGCGGATATCGTGATTGCGAACTTTGAAGGCAACTACAAAGCAGACGGTACCCGTGAAAAGAAACAACCATGGTGGGATAAAGGATATATTACCGCTGTATATTGGTTTATTGGTTTCTGTATTGCCGTTATTATTACTGTTAAACGTCTTCCTCCGATCGAGTGGAAGCCAGATCACAGTGTAGCACATTGATAATAAATAGATTAGGAGATTTGATATGATTGATATGGATAATGCTCAATTTGCAGGCTTACTACTTATTGCAATTGCTTTGCTTGTACCTGTTTTGTATAGTTTTTTTGTAGACAATCACAAAAAAGGTACGCCAGATCCACGCAATAGACAGTTTTAATATAGTAGTTAAGTTATAAAAAAATACCGCCCTTTATGGGCGGTATTTTTCGTTGTGGTTAGAATTGCTTTCTATTTCATGCATCAGCTCTACAATGCCCCATCATGAATAATTTTTTGTCTTTCATTACTACAGTGGTCATATCATGTTGCAGTTTATCAGGCATGATCCAGGCAGCTGAGGAACCGGTCTTTGACCTGGGTATCGAAAGTATGCGTAGCCAGGAATACAGTATCGGTATTTTTATCTTTATGATCATATCTATGCTGGTATTTGTTGGTGTGATTGTCTTATTTTATCAAAAGACAGATATGAGTAATGTTAAAACCGGTGAAAAAGCATTGATGGGCATGATTGTCCTTGGTGTGATTGTTTCTGCAATATTTGCGGCTGTACAGATGTTAGACGGATTCTTATTTTAGTAGGTTGAGCATTTAAAGGAGTGTGTAATGGTTGAGTGGAGTGATGGTTGGACAATATATATCTGGTTGATCAGTGGTGTTTCTATTTTGATCGCTGTGGTATTTGGCTTGCGTTGGGCAAGTCAGAATGAACAATTTGATGAAGATATTAAATATCTTGTTTTTGATGATAATGATCGTGATAAGATGTCACCTGAAGAGTTTAAAAAATATCAGGAAGCAACTTCCAAACAGGAAAGTCGTCGTAGCGAATTGTTGAACCAAGCGCATGAGGGTTCCAAGTAACAACTATGCGTAAAGGTGATTGGTTAATAACAGGGCTAATCGGCTTGGTTGTCGTTGGTGCGATTGGAAAAGGTGCTTATAACTTATTTCACCCGCTCAAGGATGAAGGCATTCCATTTTATTCCACGGCTAGCCATGAGGTGCAAACAAAAGCATCCGATATGTATCGCGATATGGGTTGCCGGGAATGTCACACGATATGGGGGGTAAAAAACCCAATGGAGAGCGTGCCTGCACCTAGTCTTGATGGCATTGGATCGTTACGCAGTGAAAAATGGTTATATGAATATTTTTCTGCTGAAAATCCTCAAGAAATTATTCCGACGCGTTTAAAAGCTAAATATGCAATGCCTTCGTATGCTTCTTTATCAGAGGAAGATCGTCGTTTCATGGCTAAATACTTTTCCAGTCTGCGTGTTAAGGATTGGTATCTGGAAAAAGTAAAAGCTTCTTAGTATAAAAAATTGACAGGAAACCCTTATCCAAAAGATAAATAATCATTGATAGATCGTGATCGACTGATGGAGTCTTCAGATATGCAAAAACAATTACCACAAGCTTGGGCACCCAAATGGCAGCGCTTTTTAGTAGCTTTCTTTGCCGCAGGTTTGATTTACCAGCTCGGCCATTTGCTGTTTGGTGTACGAATCGAACTATTTTGGGGTGTGGCAGGTTATGATCTTGCCTGGGTTGCAACGATGTTTGTGCTGCCTGTCGTGACGGGAATAGCGATCGGTTTCATCTATGGTTGGGGTGGTAAATTGGTTGCACATTTTCCACCGTTGATCATTCTGGGCATTGATTACTACTCAATGATGCACGGTACAGTACCTGAAGGCGCTAAATTAATTCCGCTCATGTGGTGGGGCTTCTTTGTGATTTTAAATATGGAGTTCTGTGCTGCAGGTGGTGTGATTGGTGAACTATTGTTGAAAAAACACTATGGAACATGGGATTTGCCGGGTACATCAGACTATGCTCCTGCCGATTCAGAAATTATACCCAGAGACGACGGTAAATAAGAGTTAAAATGTCGCGACAAGCTATTTCAGAAAAAGAGTTAATAAAACGTAAAAGACTAGGTATGGCTATATTATTGACATGTGTTGCTGCCGCAATGATAGGTGGTTCATTGCATGTGATTGAACTTGGTTCAATGCGTATGGATGAGATGCGCGGTAAAATATCCTATAACATTGCTGAAGTGGATGATCATGTTCGAGCTGCAGGTGAAGATATTCGTATTCAGGCTGCTCATGAAGCAAGAGAACATGATAATGAATTTTATTCTGTTGATACGCTGTCTGAGCTGTTGAGCGCAGATGTGAAAGCGGAATTAGATCAAATGATCTTTGTGGCAGCAGGTAGCTTTGAAATGGGTACCAACGCAGCGCGAAGCAACGAGACTGACCAACCTGCTCACTTGGTAGATGTGCCGGCCTTCTGGATTGATAAATTTCCGGTCACCCAGGCTCAATATGCCCACTTCGTTGTTGCAAAACATTATCGAGCACCATTGAACTGGGAAAAAGGCAAGATACCTACAGGCCTTGAAGAGCATCCAGTGACCTTAGTTTCCTGGTATAATGCGCGTGATTATTGTGCTTGGGCTGGCAAACGGTTGCCGCAGGAGGCGGAGTGGGAGAAAGCTGCGCGTGGCACAGAGGCAAACCGCTGGCCTTGGGGTAATAAGATGGATGTGAGCCGTTTAAATACGTATTACAGCATTGGTCATACCACGCCAGTACGTCAATATGAGCATGGGTCCAGTCCATATGGTGCGATGGATATGGCGGGTAATGTAACCGAATGGGTATTTGATGAATTCAAACCGTACAAAGTACTGAAAGGTCAACATGTCTCATTTCAACCATTAAAAGATCAATTTACCGGTACTGGTAGTGAAGATGTGGAACGCACCACTAACCGTGTAATGCGCGGTGGTTCATGGAAAAGTGACCCATTTTCAACGGAAAGTTATCATCGCAACTATTCGTTGCCGAATATGGCCTCGGATTTTTATGGCTTTAGGTGTGTATCAAGTAAAAAAATGAATGAGGTGAAACCATGAATGGCTTAAAGCAGATCAGATTCATGATGTTGTTTATACTGAGTCTGTGCTGGGCAATGCCTGCCTGGGCTGTTGATAGCTATCGCTATTTGCACGTTAGTATTGATACACCATGGGCTATTTTTGTATTGCTGTTTTTTATGGTCTTTACACCCATGGTTCTGGCCGTTGTATTGTACTGGCGTTATGCCTTGAAAAAAGACGAAGATGATCATGATGCGTAAAAGTTTTTTTCTCTGTGTCTCCCTGTTGATGTTGTGTACAGGATTTACCTCTGTAGCAGTTGCCGCTGGCGAGAATGCTCAGATTGGGTCAGAAACAACTGTGGTAAATGAACATTCTTCTGATGTTATGCGACAATTTAATGAGGAAAAGGCGTTGGCTGCAGAGCGTGCGATCTCTACCAATCGTAAACATCAAATTCTGTTTTGGATGGGCGGTACACTTTTATGCCTGGTTCTGCTGGCTGCCGGTTTTGGTGTGGCTATGGGGATCTTTGGCAAGGATGTGTTTCTCTGGCATGTCTTGTCTGCCGGCTTGGCAACCACACTTGCGATTGCCCATGCCGTTGTAGCTTTTGTCTGGTTCTACCCAGATCGATTGTTGTAGTACGCTCTTTTCACACGCTGCCATAATTATTTAACATGAATACATCCAAACAAGCCTCCATATTGCTATTGTTGTATGGACTGTCGGGTGTAACAGCACTGGCCTATGAAGTGCTTTGGACACGGATGCTGAGCTTGCTGTTTGGCGTCACTGTGTTTGGAGTGGTGATTACTGTTGCCGCTTTCATGTTGGGGCTAGGGCTGGGTAGTTTCATGGGAAGCCGTTGGTTCTCATCCATTAAAAACACACTGCGTCTGTTGGCCGGTATTGAAGTTTCTGTGGCAATATATGCGTTATTGTTGCCTCTGATGATGCAATGGTTGCAAGGCATGTGGCTGTCTGTTGATGATGTTCAGACATGGCAGTTCTGGCAAATGTTTTCTGCTCTATGGGTGTTATGCATTCCCGCTACAGCATTGGGGTTTGCTTTTCCTGCGATGCTTCGCGTTGGTAAAACACTCAAGGTTTCTCTCGGTTCTCTGTATGGTGTAAATACAATAGGTGGCGCACTTGGTGCGCTGTTACCATTACTGTTATTGCCTCTGTTTGGCTGGCTCACTTCCCTGCAGTGGGTGGCTGCATTAGGTGTATCGATAGCGCTTGGTCTGTTTTACTTATCGATACAAACTAAAGCTGAATCTGTAAGTGATGGTATGCCCGCGCGCATACAATTCCCGCAAAAGAGCATGTTGTTGGCCTATGCAGGTATGGGGGCAGGTGCTTTGATGCTGGAAATTGCATGGACACGTGCATACGGCATGATTCTTCTGCGCACTGAATATGTGCTGGCCGTTATTTTGGCTGTTTTTCTGATTGGCATAGGGCTGGGCAGCGTAGTGGCAAGACATCTGCTGCGAGAGCGTGCTTTACAGGTTCTACCGATGCTTGTCGCTGTGATTGCTATTGTTGGCTTATATCTATTTCCATACGTCAATGATTGGGGGCAACGTGCAACATTTGATTCACTCCTGGTCGCATTGTTGTTTCAAGGTATGTTGATTGCGTTGTGCACCTTGCCTGTGACGCTGGCATTGGGGGCATGGTTGCCGTTAATCGCCAATCATGATGAGGGTGCATTTCTATATGCAGCCAACAGTGTGGGTGCATGTATAGGAGCCTTATTAGCAGGCTTTGTTCTGATTCCCTGGATTGGAACGGCTGCTACATGGTTATGCGCAGCTGGATTAGTCATGTTGTGTGCCTGTTTTTGGGTGCATCAAAGCAGACGATTACTGAGCGCTGTGATCAGCTTGGCGCTTTTTACAGCACTTTCCTGGCCAGTCTGGCAGTTACCTTCAGCATCAAGATTGTTGCAGGCTGAGTTGCCTGCTGCTGCGGATCTGTTTGAGAGAGAAGATGCGATTTCAATCACGCATGTCATACAACGACAGGATGGCCAGCGGCTGCTATTAGCTGATCTGCAGCGTATGGATGCATCCAGTGATCCGACATCTGTAGCGGTACAACAAAATCAGGCACGGTTACCGATGTTTCTGCAGGCAAATGCTAAAGATGTACTGTTTTTGGGATTGGGGACTGGTATTACGGCCTCCGGTGCATTGCCATGGGCACAAGCAAAGATTGAAGCTATTGAACTTTCACAAGGGGCGATAACAGCTGCGCAGTACTACTTTGACAAGGTCAATAGTCATGTGCCATCCAACATAAGTATTGTGCATGATGATGCACGCCGGTTCCTCATGCGCAGTGGAAAATCTTATGATGTGATTGTTGGTGATCTGTTTCATCCTGATATGGTTGGTCGGGGCGCACTGCTTTCGCTTGAACAATTTCAACGTGCCAAATCACATTTGACTGAACAAGGGTTATTTGTGCAATGGTTGGCATTCAATCAATTCGATAAACAATCCATGCAGGTTGTACTGCGCAGTTTTGCACAGGTGTTTGAGAATAATGCGCTGTTTGTAGATGGATATCGTCTCGGTATGGTCGGTTTTATGGGGCAGCAGAAACGTGCGGCTGAATTGATGCTCGCAGCGCCTGCAGACGATCTTTGGGGTGGTGAAGGCGGTTGGACTTGGTTAGGGCGTTACTGGGGGACAGCATCCGATCTGATGGGTGATAGCGGCTCGACGCTGGTACAAGGTGAGTGGTCACCCGTGATTGAATTTGATCTGCCGCATCTGCGACATAAAACAGCGGTGTTGCCAGAATTAATGCAGTGGTTGATGGCCCATCGCACCCCATTCAAAGAGGCTGTGCATGTCTGGACGGTGAATGAATCAGACGCTTTGGCTTTCAAACGTGCCTGGGCAAGTACTGAATTAAGCATACGTGCTCAGATCGATATGCTGCAAAATAAATCGGGTGTGCAACGGCTGCAATCATTGGCATATCGCGCCAATGCTAAAGATCGTTGGGCAGGTTTTGCTTTGGCTGATGCGATGTTTGCCAGTTTAGAACATGGTCTGCCACAGGGGATGACCTATGAGCAGGCTTTACAGCAAATTCTCACAGTTCGAACTGATCATGAAGGAGCACTCAAGGCGATGATAGCTTTACGTACTAAACGTGGTGACCTGCAAGGTGTGCAACAGTACAAGGATAGGTTCTTTCACATTAGTCCCTATGATAGCATTTCGTTTTGATGGTGATCACACGATGAATGGAAATAGGCGGCATGTCAGTGAACGCAAATGAACAATTAAAAAGCATCTCGGTGCGAGAAGAGCATGTGCCAGGGGCACAGTCGGTGCGCACTTGGCGGCGCGCATCTCAATATCTGGTGATAACCTTGCTCGTATTGATTCCTGTGACAGGTCTCTTCCGTATTGATCCCATGGCGGGAGCCTTCCGTCTGCTCGACTACCAGGTATGGTTCTCAGATATTTTCATTGTTATGGGATTCTGGCTGATGGTCGCCACAGGACTTATATTTATGTATTCGTGGGCAGGATCTGTTTTTTGCGGTTGGATATGCCCACAGAATACCATTTCGGAATGGGCCAATGCCCTGACTGCCAGATTGTTGGGGCGCAGGGCCTTGATGATGGATGTGACCGGGTTAAAAATGCAGGTGGCTAGGCGAAAGGATGCATGGATAAATAAAGTCATGCTGGGCACTGCATTTTTGCTGGTATCAATGTTGTTTGCGATTATTCCACTGCTCTATTTTTTCTCACCCGATGTGATCTGGTCGTTTCTGACGCTTCAGCCTGTAGCGAGTGCCCAGAACCTATTATGGATCTACAGCGTATGCGTTTTAGTCGTGCTGGTGGATGCGAGTGTGATGCGGCATTTGGTGTGCAAATACATGTGCATTTACCGTATCTGGCAACACTCGTTTAAAACGCGTGATACCCTGCATATCGCGTATGATGAAAGCAGAAGCGATCACTGTCTGAACTGTACCTATTGTGAAGATAGTTGTTTCCTGGATATTGATCCGCGCCAGACATTGGTGTTTGATAGTTGCATTAATTGCGGTGACTGTGTGGCTGCTTGTGATCATCTGCATACTAAAAGTAAAAAAATGCAAGGGCCGGGCTTGTTGTCTTTTGCCTTTGGTGAATCAGATAAGAAGAGTAACCTAGGTTCACTGCTTTCACGCACAAAAGCGGCGACATCTGTTACGTTTATTGGTGCTGTCTGTTTTGTAATAGGTGTTTACACTTATCAGCCGTACTCTTTGGTTGTTGATCGTGCAGAGCTGATGCAAGGCACTTCTGCTCTGGATTACCGTATCAACATAGCCAACAAACGTTATCAGCCAGCTCAATTTCGTTTTGTCGTTGAAGGTTTGCCTGCATCGATGTTTAAGCTGGAGCATGATACCGTGGTATTGGAGAGTGCGGAGCGTAAAGATGTCATGTTGCATTTTTCGCCAGATATTGAAAAAGGATTACACCGTTTAACCGTGCATGCTGAAAGTGGTGATGGTTGGAAGAAATCATTTAAAGTAGTCTATTTTGCACAAGGAAATCGAGGCATGCAGAACTGATATGAGGAGAATATCCAGATGAGTTCAAAACAAGATGAAATGGATGCAGAAAACGAACGCCTGTTTGGTGGTGGTCAGTCACGGCCGACTAAAGCCAAGAAGAGAGTGGGCATGTCCGATGACGAAATCATTGCCAGTAGCTCAGGTTTAGAATCATCGAAACGCGTACCTAAATGGTTTTTAGCGATTCTAGTGGTGATGGTTTTGATCGCATTTGGTTTAACAGTACCGTTCTGGGGTGATCGTGTAGATAATCCCCGGCCTTGGTTTACATGGGGCCATTTAGCAGCACTGGCCTATGTGTTGGTGTTTGGTGGTTTTGTATATTTTATGACATCAATGTATGGCTCAGATGATGAAGATAGTGATGAAGGGATTAATCAAACAGAAGATGGTGATGACAAGAAATAGTGTCGCCTGTTTGTTTCTGATTGTATTGTGTTGTACCTCCTGTAGTGATGATTCAAGCCGTTCAGTGCAGCAATCCGTTCCTATATATCCAGATCAGGAATCGGAAAGCTTTAAACAGTTTGCCAAGCAGTGTTCAAGTTGTCATCGGCCCCCCATGCCGAATATTCATACTGCTCAGCTTTGGCTGAGCACAGTAAATCGTATGCAACTTCATCGTGCGCAAGGCGGTTTAGCGAAGATGACAGATACAGAAAAACAACACGTGTTGGCTTATTTACAGGGCCATGCCCAACAGGAAGTGCAACCATGAAATATAAAATATTTGCGATGTTGCTGCTGTTATTATCAGCATGTTCATCGCCTGAAACTGCTTGGGCACCTGAGCCACAAGTGTGGGGTGAATTTAGCATTCATTTTGAAACACGGCCTGAATCTGTAGGCCCGGGTATGAATGAGTTTTTGGTGATTGTGAATCGGGAGGGAAGGCGCCATATCCCGGATCTGCTGGTTCATATTCGAACCAATAGTTCAAAATGGAAACAGGCCATACCTGATGGTGCACTGGGTGTATATCGTCGTGCATTGTTGGTGAACGATATTCATGCTGATTCATTGCATGTACGCTTAAGTTATCACGGTAAAAAAGGTGAACTGAATTTTGCTCTGGCTTCTGAAAACACTCCTGCTCACTAGCTTGTTCTTCATGTCGGAAATGTCTGCTCATGCAGATGTTCTGCGTGGTAAAGTGGTGGCCGATGTACGCTGTGGCCCTTGCCATCATCTGCATTCAAAGCATACCAAGGTAGGCCCGGGTTTGGCCGGTGTATATGGTCAGGCTCCAACGATTACCGGTGTGCCTTTTGATGTATGGGATGAGATATCCTTGGATGCTTGGATGTTAAATCCAAGGCGGATTAAGGCGAACACAAAAATGGTGATGACGCCTCTCTCTGAGCGTAATCGCAAGGATATTATTGATTGGTTAAAATCACAGGCTTCGCAGTAAGTTCCTTTTTGTGCAATTCACTGCACGATAATCTTTTCTTTTAGTTTATTCATTTCTCATTCTTATCTGAGTTGTTTTTATTTGGCCTCTTAATTGCAGGAACAGCGTTGGATTTGCTCTGTTTTGTGCATGAATGCACTAAGGACAGACAATCAGGAGCAATGAGAGCGCATGTTGGTTGAAACAGTTTGTCTGCGGGTGTTGGAGCATAAGTGTCTGTTTTTTGACACTTTAGCTGTCTATGTCTGACGACCAGGACAAAAGTCAACAAACCGAAGAGGCATCGGATAAGCGGCTGGAAGACGGGCGCAAGAAGGGGCAGGTACCGAGCAGCAAAGAACCTTCAACAGCTATATTATTTATTGTCATGAGTCTGGTTGTGGTTACCGGCATTGCGTCATGGTGGAGTGAAGTCTTATCGCGCATGATGGTATTCTACTTATCAGGAAAAGCAGATTTAAAAGCGACAGGTGAAGGTGTACAAGCGTTGATGATTGATGTCGGCGCTGATATGGCGATGGTGGCATTGCCGATTATTATTCCGATTGTGTTGCTTGGTGTTTTGGTCACGGTCGCAGTAAGTGGTCCTGTGTTTACCTTTGAAACGATCAAACCGAAATTAGAAAAGATCAGTCCAATGAAAGGGGTGACGCGCCTATTCTCAACCAAATCATTGGCAGAATTTATAAAATCAATCCTTAAACTGGTCGTGATTGGTTCAGCCTGTGGGATTGTTGTATCAGACCTCTATCCTGAAATGTTACAGGCAGCCCTGCATGATCCTTCCGATATCGCGGCATTGATGGTCGATGGAGGCATTCAGATCGTTACCCTGGCGGCGGTTATTTTCACATTTATTGCTTTGGCCGATGTGCTGTATCAACGCTATGAGCATATGAAATCGATGCGGATGTCCAAAAAAGAAGTGCGTAATGAACATAAGGAAATGGAAGGTGATCCTCAATTAAAGGCGAAAATTCGTCAGGTTCAGATGCAGCAAGCACAAAACCGTATGATGGCTGATGTGCCCAAAGCGGATGTGGTGATCACCAACCCGACACGCCTTGCTGTGGCATTGACCTATGAGCCGGGGGGGCTAGGTGCTCCGCGTGTAGTAGCTAAAGGCAAGGGCCATATCGCTGCAAAAATAAGGGAAATTGCCAGAGAAAACAGTATTCCACTGCGTGAAAACAAACCTTTGGCAAGATCCTTGTTTAAGCATGTAGAGGTTGGCGATGAAATTCCAGAGGAACTGTTCGAAGCCATTGCCATTATTTTAGCTGAAATCTTTAAAATAAAGCAGCACTAAGCAAACCAACATAATACGTATCAGAATAGTACGCATTAAAAAACAGGAGCAACATCCATGCAATCTTCTGCAGCCATGACATTGCAGCGAATAGGTAAACAACCAGATCTTATGCTGGCGGTTGCTGTGCTTGGTATTTTGCTGGTGATGATGGTTCCTCTGCCTAGCTGGCTGATGGATATACTACTGGCTGCTAATATCACTATGGGTATATTAATTCTGTTGACCTCTCTCTATGTCACCAAACCGTTAGAGTTCTCGGTATTCCCTTCACTATTATTGTTAACAACGCTGTTTCGTTTGTCACTGAATGTTGCCACAACCCGCCTTATTTTATTGCATGGCCAAGAAGGGCCAGCCGCTGCAGGACATGTGATTGAAGGCTTTGGACAATTTGTGGTGGGCGGTAATACCGTAGTTGGCCTAATCATTTTTATCATTCTGGTGTTAATCAATTTCATTGTTATTACCAAGGGTTCAACGCGAATTGCCGAAGTTGCGGCGCGTTTTACCCTGGATGCTATGCCGGGCAAGCAGATGGCTATTGATGCGGATATGAATGCCGGCCTGATTGATGAAGCAACCGCACGTAAACGCCGTGAAGAGATTGCACGAGAAGCTGAATTTTATGGTGCGATGGATGGTGCTTCCAAGTTTGTGCGAGGTGATGCGGTCGCCGGTTTGATTATTACTATGATTAATCTCATTGGTGGGCTGGTCATTGGGGTGATGCAGTATGGCATGCCGGCCGGTGATGCAATGTCAGTATTCAGTCTTTTGACGGTGGGTGATGGTTTGGTGTCACAAATACCTGCTTTAGTGATCTCTACTGCCGCCGGTATCATCATCACTCGGGCCAGTGGTAATGTGGCACTGCCTATCGAATTAAAAGCGCAATTTACCCAATATCCCAAAGTCCACTGGGTTGCTAGCGGCGCGCTGCTGCTGATGAGTCTGGTGCCGGGGCTACCCTTTTTCCCATTCCTTATTCTGGCGCTGGGGCTAGGGACCAGTGGCTGGTATTTGCATCTGGGTGAACAGCAGAAATTGCTGCAGCCCGTTGCTGAAGATGTCACGCCGGTGGTAGAGCCCTCACAAGATGATGTGCTTGATGACTTACTGGTGGAAGACCCTATCCGTCTTGAAATTGGTTATGGGCTGATTGATATGGTGGAGAACAGTCGTGAAGGTAATTTGTTAGATCGTATGAAAAAAGTACGTCGTCAAGTTACACAAGAGATCGGTTTTGTACTGCCGCCAGTGCATATCAAGGATAATTTACAACTTGGCGTTTCCGATTACCAAATTCTGATTCGTGGTGCTGTGGTTGGTAAGGGGGAGATTCGACCACGTAACCTGCTGGCTCTGGAGAGCCAGATCATTGGCCCAGCTATCGAAGGTGTACCAACGCAGGAGCCTGCATTTGGTTTGCCTGCCTTATGGATTACTGAAGATAAACGGCAGCAAGCGGAATTATCCGGCTATACGGTTGTTGAACCATCAACGGTGGTTATTACGCACTTAACCGAGCTGTTGCGTGCACAGGCATCAGAGATGCTGGATAGAACACAGGTGCATGAATTGCTGGATAAATTCTCTCAACGCCATCCTAAAGTGGTGGAAGAGATTGTACCCTCACAGGTTACGCCGGGTTTGTTGCAGAATGTGTTACAGCGCCTGTTGGCAGAATGGGTGCCTATCCGTGATTTGATGCTCATTCTGGAAGCCTTATCTGATCACGCAGGTCAGCAAATGAGTTTGACTGATCTGGTTGAGAAAGTGCGTGAGCGTCTTGGCCGTACCATCACGCAGCGCTATCTCAATGCGCAGGGGGAGCTATCTGTATTTATGTTGGATGGAGAGTTGGAGCAACGTATGATGGATCGATTGAGTCAGCAGCCTGGTTGGTCACTACCTCTGGATATGCCGGAATGGCAGCGTTTTATATCACGCCTGAATGAAGTATCCAGCCAATATGATGTGGATATGCCGGTGTTGTTGACCACACCACAACTACGCGGTCCCTTATCGCATGCATTGCGCAAAATTATGACCCGTATAGTGGTGCTATCAATTGTTGAAATACCTCCACAAACGGATGTACAGGCGCTGGCAAAAGTGAGCTTATACGATGCGAATTAAAGTATTTACCGCCCCTCATTTACATGAAGCTTTAGCTAAAGTACGTCAAAATATGGGGCCTGACGCACTGATTCTTGATCGTCAGAAGGTTCAAGAGGGTAACGGAGAGATGGTGTGGCATGTACACGCCGCTTTGGATCAAATCAGTGCACCTGAATCCCCTCGCATTCCACCTTCCGAAGTGAAGGACGTGCATGCACCTGTAGCAAGCATGCAGATCTCTGAGGATGGACAAACATCAACGCGTAATACGGATACGGCTTTAGCCAGGCTTGAACGCATTGTTGCAGGTTTGGGTCATGCTGAGTCAGGCAATTTACGACAGGCATTAGCCAGTGGTGCCGAACAGGAAGCCTTTGATCATTTAATGAAGATTGGTGTAAGTGGCAGTCATGCCTTTGACATGGCGGCTGACTTTAGTCAAAAAAGACCGCTTGGAAGTAACACTATACACTGGGCTAATCGAATTACCCCAGCCAAAGGTTGCAATGCGCTGTTTTTTTCGGGTCCTTCGGGCTGCGGTAAAAGTACATTGGTGGCTAAGCTTGCCGCGCATTACAGTATGAAAGGTATTCGGGTCGTACTATTGTCTAGTGATACAGAACGCATGGGAGGCTTGGATGCATTAAAGGCTTACGCCAATACACTTGGAATACCTTTTCATCCACTCAAAAAAATTACAGATATTGAAAAAGTACTTGCTCAGACTCAAACGGCACAACTCATGCTAATAGACACTGAAGGCTGGAGTCCTCAGCGTGATACAGGTTTGAAACGGCAAGGTAAAATATGGGATGCACTATCCCGAGAATTGCCGGAATCTGTATCACAGCGACGTTTTTTGATGCTCCCTGCCAATATGGATGAGGAGGATGGTATGCAGCAACTCAAGCACACAATGATATCAGAGATGACCGATATCGCATTTTCCAAGCTGGATGAAACACAGAAACCCGGAAAAATCGTGAATTGGTCGATGGCATCAGCTTTGCCAATGAGTTATTGCAGCTTTGGTCCTGAAGTACCTGAACAGATGGGTTGGCTAAATGCAACCGCATTGACCACCTTACTCAGTAAATATTACAGAGAAACGGTTGCATGAGTGCTGACATGAGTGATGGTGCAGTGGAATCCCAACTGGTGAGAGAATCCATGGTCGATGATCATAGCCCGGATGATGTAATGGGTGGCAAGAAAGCACATCGTATTATTTCTCCACGTGTGATTTCGATCAGCAGTGGAAAAGGCGGCGTAGGTAAAACGTTTATGTCTGTTCACCTGGCTGCTCATGCTGTCAAAGCAGGGAAGCGGGTATTGTTGATTGATGCTGATCTGGGTTTGGCCAACGTTGATGTTATGCTGGGTATTCACTCTTCAGGCACGATGCAAAATTTGTTAACCGGTACAGAACCTTTAGAAAATTTGATTGTGCATTGTCCGCAGGGTTTTGATGTATTGCCTGGTGGTAGCGGTTTGTATGAACTGACGAGCTTAAATGTATCCGAGCAACAAACAATTCTCGATAGTTTACGTGAAGCCGGTGAAAATTATGATTTAATTCTTATCGATACGGCTGCGGGTATCGGAGATAATGTACTCTATTTTGCGTCAGCAGCCGAAACTGCTTTGATCGTGTTGACACCTGATCCTACATCGTTGACCGATGCATATGCGCTGATCAAAGTATTATCGCAGCAACGTGGTGTGCGCAGATTTATGATTCTCATTAATCAAACGGATGAAATTGAAGGGCATATCACATTTAAACGGCTGCTTTCTGTCAGTGACCGCTACCTGGATGTGTATTTGGACTATATTGGACACGTGCCACAACATCCATCTGTACGTAAGGCTATTCAGCAGCAACGTTTATTGAATGATAATGACCCTGCTTTACGACCATATCTGGATAAACTATTTGATCATGTGTTAAGTCGGCCGCGCGATGCATCGCGTTCCGGAGGCTTACAATTCTTCTGGGAGCATACATTGTCAGCTGGTTTGGATGATGAAAGTGATGACGCCGGTTCATTACAAGTTCAGAGCAGTTCGTGATGTCTTCAGTACATGCAAGTATCTCAGGTGCTTTGGTTGGTCTGCTGTTTGGATGCGCCATTTGTCTTATCCAAAATATAGCTGTCAGTGATGCACTGTTTCGTATTTTTATTCTAACCTCTGCCGGTGCATGGATGGGGGGAATGTTGGCTTGGTTGAATCAACTGCTACCTTCAAAATCAGATCACCATTCTGAGCATACGGATGTAAGCTGATGAGCGCGTTGCCCCAATACAACAGGCCACCAACGCCGGATGAATTACTGGAAGAATATTTGCCTTTGGTACGTTATCACGCTGATCAATTGATGCGTCGTACGCCGGATTCCATTGAATTAGGTGACTTGATTAATGCTGGTGTGCTTGGGCTGTTAGATGGTGCTCAACGCTTTGATCACAGTAGAGAAGTACAATTTAAAACGTTTGTTTCGTACCGTGTGCGTGGCTCGATGATAGATTATCTTCGCGCTTATGATTGGATGCCACGCGGCCTCAGAGATCGTGCCAAAGATATGCAGGGCGCATTTATGGAGCTGGAGCAATTGTATGGCAGGCCAGCTGAAGAGCAGGAGATTGCCGATCATTTGGGCATTGGTCTTAATGATTATCGTGAGCGCTTGAATCAGGTGCGCTATATGTCGGTCATCCATTTTGATGATATTCCCATGCATAACAGTGATGGTGATGAGTTTGGTATCCTTGAGACGTTGGAGGCTGATCCGTTGCTTACGCCGGAGTCTCAAAATATCATGATGGAATTTGTGCAGCAGTTGGCTGATGCTATTCATCAACTTCCCAAGCGCGAGAATGTATTGATCACGCTCTATTATTATGAGGAATTAACGATGAAAGAGATTGCTCTTATTTTGGGGCTGACTGAATCACGCGTATCTCAGTTGCATTCACAGATGGTGCTTCGTTTACGTTCTCTGATGGGCTTGAATTAGTTTATGGATGCAATAATCCTGTTTATGCATGAATGGCTTGGCTTGGTTCTCGATGTGGCACTACTAGGAGGCGTCTTTTGTTTGTGGGTGTTATGGTATCGCAACGGTAAACGACAAATGCAGATGGAACAGTTGTTGATTGGCACGGCCCAACAGCTAGAAGAGGCCAGCATGCATTTAGCTCTTGCAACAAATGCGATCGAACAACTTAAACAGCAAGAAAATAGTGCTGATATTAAGCGTGGCGAGCCCGATCAACATATGCCTGAAGCGCCTAAGGTTAAAAGCAATGATGGTGATCAAGTAACGTATGTTCCACCACAGGGCAGTACGCAGGCAACAATGATTTTACGCATGCAACGAGAGGGTGAATCTGAAGAAACGATTGCAGATCGTCTGGATATACCGTTGGCTCAAGTTAAATTAATGCTAAAGATTCACGCTACCTCTAAACATTCAATGAAGGGGTAGTGCTTTTCTTGATTAAACTGCTTATCTGAGCAGGTATGATCAGTAATTATCTAGGGAGATGCTGAATTATTTAGCATTTTTTTAGCAGGCTTTCCACCATATCAACAACACCAGATGCGGGTCTGTTTTTTCCCAATACGCGTTGCAGGGGTATAAATGCTTCCCGCTGTTGCTGGGCGGGTGCTTCATTGCGAATAAGTGGTAACAGTTGTGCGATAATTTTATCAGGCTGACAATCATCCTGTAGTAGTTCAGGCATGACGGGTTGATCATCCAAAATGATATTAGCCAAGCCTACATTGCCTAATTTAAACAGCTGTCTGGCAAGAAAGGCCATCAATGGTGCCGCTTTATAGATCAATATCGTTGGTGTATTCCACAATGCCAGCTCAAGAGTGGCTGTGCCGGATACAGCAACGGCAGCATCTGCACGCATGGCGTAGCCCTCCAGCGTGCGTTCAATGGGTATAGCGCCCAAATGCCATAATGGATCTAAATCTGTCATTGTAATGCCGGGGGCGATAGGGATAACGCAAACCAGACCGGGTTGATGGTGTTGTAGTTTTTTCAGTACGTCTGCAAGTATGGGAACATGTGTTTTGATCTCCTGGGGGCGACTGCCGGGTAGCAGAGCTAATAGAGATTGCGTTGCATTGATATGCAGACGTTGTTTTAATTCAGTCGCTGACCAGCCATGTTGGCATGCAATAGCGCTGGGGTTACCAACATATTCAATGTGTTTGATGCCATGTTGTTGAAACCATTCGGCTTCAAATGGCAGAATGCAGGCCAGTTTGTCTTGAGACTTTTTAAGCTTCTTTACGCGCCAGCTTCCCCACGCCCACAGCTTAGGTGCGATGAAATGTATGACAGGAATACCTTGTTGCCTGAGTTTGCGTCCCAGGCGCATATGAAAACTAGAAAAATCGACCAATATAGCGACGTCGGGCTTTTGCTCGCAGCAATGTGCAAGGATTGATTTTTCTATCCTGCGAATACGTGAGAGAGAACGAAGCACATCGCTAATGCCCATGACATTGAGCTCGTGCATATGATGGATAGGAATACAGCCTTGTTGCTGCATCTGAGAGCCCGCAATACCTGAGATATTGGCATTGGGAAAACGTAGTTTGAGTTCACTAACAACGGTTGCTGCGTGAAAGTCGCCCGAAGTTTCACCTGCACTGATGAAAAATCGTGTCATCTGTTCGCTAGCGTGTTGTTGAGGTGATTGCCTAACCGGATGTGCCATACACTGAAATTCCATATTGATCGGCGAGCTCAAAAAAACGTTGGCGTTCAATCATCAGTGTTTTACCGGACTCAACCGCCAATAGCGTGCAGCCTGCGGTGTGCATCATTTCAAGTGTGTCAGGGCCTACTGCAGGCACGTCGAAGCGCAAATCCTGATTCGGTTTGGCAACCTTGATGACGGCAGCTTCACCACTGCCAAGTGTGCCTCCGCGTTTGATTGCTTCATCGGTACCTTCAATGGCTTCAACAGCCAGCACGGCCTGTTTTTGTACAACGATAGTTTGACCGATATCCAGGCCAGCTACTCCCTTGGCCTGTTCAAAGCCGAAATGAATATCGGCGAAACGAGCCTTTTTAATCACAGGTCCGGCCAAATGTCCATCGCCTACCAGCATGTCGCCGGCGTAGAGGGTTTGATCAATCAGGGTAAGCCCACCTTCAGCCAGCAGTTCAGCAATGGTGATAAGAATAGAGTCATCACGCCGGTCTTTTAGGCGCATCAAGCCTTTCATGGCAGTAAGATCAGGTCTGAAATTACGAAAAAGGTGTAGCTTTCTTACTTTTCCGGCCATTACTACCTGTTCTACACCGGCGCGCTTGAAGGCTTTAATCATGCCGCCAATCTGGCCAACGTGTAACCAGCAAGTGGACGTGGTTAGCTTTTCAATTTCAGGATCGGCTTCTTCACGCGCAGCAACAGTATGAACTTCAAAACCAGCTGCGGTCAGTGAACCAGCTAATTCCAGAGGGAAATGACCATAGCCGGCAATCAATCCAATTTTTTTCATAAGAAACTATTCTGAGTCGCGGCCGTGCGTTGTCAGACCACGTTGCGCGGAGCGAACAAAGGCGACAAGGCTATGACCAATCTCATCATGTTCGTCCAATAGTGTTTCTGCCTGCTTGAGGCGCTCATCACGATTAGCTTTTTCCTGCAGTAACACACGATACACTTCTTTCAGTTTGGTGATCTGCTTCAGCTTATAACCTTTGCGTTTCAGTCCAATGATGTTCAAGCCACTCAGGCCAGCCCGGTAGCCTCCGGCCAGTAGGCAGTATGGGGGGACATCTTTGGTGACGCCAGACATACCTCCTATCATGGATAGTTTGCCGATACGAACGAACTGTTGAATGGCAGATAGTCCGCCAATGATGGCTTGATCATCCACCTCAACGTGACCAGCCAGTGTTGAGCAATTGGCCAGCACAATGTGATTACCGAGCAGGCAGTCATGTGCGACATGAGTGTATGCCATGAGCAGATTGTTATGGCCAATTCTGGTAACCATACCACCACCTTCAGTGCCTGCATTGATAGTGGCATTTTCACGGATTTGGTTGTTATCTCCGATGATGACCTGAGAAGCTTCTCCATGATATTTCAAATCTTGAGGGATTTGCCCGATAGAGGTGAATGGAAACACGCGGTTTCCTGATCCCATGCTGGTGTGACCGGTAATTACGACATGTGATAATAATTCACAGCCATCACCAATGGTAACATCAGCACCGACTACACAGTAAGGGCCGATAGATACATCAGTGCCCAGTTCAGCCTTACTATCGATAATAGCGGTGGGATGAATCATGGTATTCATACCTCGTCTTGCGGCACCAATGTTGCCGTCAGTGTACCCTCACAAACGAGTTTTCCATCCACAAAGGCTTCTCCACGTAGCTTCCATAAGAATCCACGGCGACGTAAACAGGTCAGTTCAAAAATGACCTGATCACCAGGCACTACAGGCTTACGAAAACGCACACCATCAATACCAGTGAAGTAAACCAGGTACTCACGGTCATCTTCCACGGATTGAAAGGCGAGCATGCCGCCAGCTTGTGCCATGGCTTCAACCAGCAAGACACCTGGCATGACCGGATGGGTTGGAAAGTGGCCTGTAAACTGAGGTTCATTGACGGTGACGTTTTTGAGTGCCCGGATGGATTTTTCTTTTTCGAAATCAAGAATTCTATCAATCAGTAGGAAAGGGTAGCGATGCGGTAAATGCTGCATGATATCGTCAATCAATAATTCAGCCATGTTGTGCTCCATGTAGTGTATTATGTTTTATTTATTGTGCGTTGGGCTTTCCAGATTTCAGGTAACTTGGTAGTCAGGGCTGATACTTTTAGCCATAAACGGTGTGGCATAGCAGGCGCTCCAGCATAAATACCCCCGGCTTCTAAATCAGACATGACGCCGCTTTTGGCAGCCAATTTAACGCCATCACCAATATTGATGTGTCCAGCCAGGCCAGCTTGGCCTCCAAACTGGCAGCCAGAACCGACATGGGTTGATCCAGAAATGCCGACTTGAGAAGCCATCACACTATAGGCCCCGATGCGGACGTTATGGGCGATTTGAATTTGATTGTCGAGTTTAACACCGCGCTCAATGACGGTATCACCAATCGCACCACGATCAATGCAGGTGTTGGCTCCGATCTCCACATCATCTTGTAGTATAACTCTGCCTACTTGTGGTATTTTCAGGTGTTGTGTGCCGCTCCATGCATATCCAAATCCATCGGAGCCGATAATAGCTCCGGATTGCAGGATTACTTCATTGCCAAGCAGGCAGTGATCGGCAATCACCGACTTTGGGTGTAGCAGGCAATCAGTTCCGATCTGCACACCTTCACCAATGACGCAGCCAGCTCCTATGCGTGTTCCTTTACCAATCCTGGTGCTGGCACCAATAATAGCACCGGCTGCTACATCAACGTTATCGGCTAAGATGGCTGAATCATCAATGACAGCAGAAGCATGTCGTGTGCCGCTTGCAATGCGGTCAGGGTGAAATAATCGCTGTAAGCATGCAAAGGCGTAGTAAGGGTCTTTAACGCGGATAAGGCACAGGTGTTCACCTACCTTGGCGTTCTGTGCGACGAGTACCGCTGCTGCTTTGGTTGCCTTTAAATCGTTCTGGTAACGTTTATTGGCAAGAAAAGTAACATCATGATCACCGGAATCACGCAGTGTATTGATTCCGGTCACCAGAATATTTTGTGCCTCTTCGATACATCCATCGAGCTGACCTTGTACAAGGTCAACAACTTCAGCAAGTGATAATGTTTTTGACAATGGAGTAGCTGATTTATTTGTCTAGTAGCTTGGTAATATCACCGGTTACATCAAGTTTTGGATTGATGTAGAGGAAAACAGGGCGTGGAATAATCATGTCAAATTTGTTCTTTTTGGCATATGTCGTGATAACTTTTTGAAACTTTGCCATGCTGGCAATATCCATGCGGTTCTTCTCAGCACTAAGCTCTTCCTGAGCATCTTGCTGCATACGTTGGAAATTTTTACCCATCTCTTTCAAATTCTGCTGCTTTTGTGCGAGGTGTTCTTGTGACATTGCCAGAGATTGGCTCATCATATCTTTTTCTGCAGAATCAATGTCTGCTTTTAATGCTTTGAGTGCTTTAAGTTTAACGTTGCTTAATGCTTGCAGGCGCTTCATGCCGCTCTGGTATTCAGCAGTATTTTCCAACGCTGTTTTGATATCAATGTAACCGACTTTTAATTCGCCAGCTTGGGACGAGATTGCTCCAAACGTGGAGAAGAGGACTATTGATGCCGCAAGGGCTGGAACTTTCAACTTTTTAAGCATGATTTTTTACTCCTTTGTTTTTACCTTCACACAAAACGCGATGCATTTGAACATAAACCCTATCGAATGAAAACATCTGGCGATATGAATTGTATTCGATCATTAAAATGAACTACCCAGTGCAAATTCAAATGTTCTCTGAATATCACCAGCAGTTGTTTTTATCGGGAAAGCCCAAACTAGACCAACAGGGCCTACCGGGGAAATCCATTCAATGCCAAACCCTGCCGAATAGCGGACGCGGGATAAAGTAAATGGTTCGCTAATATTCAGTGTCGTGTTGGCAACGGTGGTGGATAATGAGCCCCAAACCGTTCCTGCATCAGCAAAAAACACACCACGTATTCCCGGCATATCGCCTATGAAAGGCAATGGAAAAAAGAGATTGGCTGATGCTCTTATTTGTTTATCTGCACCAAGGGCTTCACCCGTGGCTGGGTCACGCAGACTAATGCCTGATGAGTCAAAGCCTCGCATGCTACCAAGACCGCCAAGTGAGTAACGACGCCAAAGCGGGATACTGGAACTCGCATAGGGGCGAGCCATGGCAGCGGAAAAGGAGGGGTTAAAGACGTATTTATGCTCTTCATCAATGGAAAAATAGGCCTGGCTGGAAACCGAAGTTTCCCAAAATTTAGTTTGGCCACCGAGGCCGGAAAAGCCAAAAGAAATAGACTCGTTATGGCCCATAGTCGCGGCCGTTAAGCGATCTCTTGAATCCCAGCTGAGGGATTGAATCAATTCACCAATCGTTTGTTTGCCTAATTGTGCGGCTGTGATCAGGGATATGTTGGCAGGTGCATTGGTTAAGTTGGTGCTATTAATTCTATAAGCGATGCCATAGCTAAGGTTATGTGTAATTGGTGCCCCGAAACCCAATGAACCACCAATAGAATCTGTTTGATAACTGATGGTTGCAAGTGGATCGGTTTGCTTCTTAAAGGCGCTGACAGTAGTGCTAATGTTTGAGTCGAATAGGTAAGGGTTTGTAAAGCTGGCATTGATATCTTGCGTAACCTTGCCATATGTACCATTCACACTGGCCTGATAGCCTTTACCAAAGAGATTAGATTCTGATAGTTTGGCCGTAAGAATTACTTTCTCACGTTGGGAGAATCCTATGCCTCCGGATATGGAACCGGTTCGTTTTTCAGTGATGTCCACTTTCATATTTACCTTGTCACTGGCAGAACCTTTAGGCAGAGATACGCGCAGGTCTTCAACAAAAGCAGTGCGGCCTAATGCTTCTTTAGATACTTTAATCTGGGAGCCGGAGTAACGTGCTCCTTCATCCTGGGTGATTAAACGGCGAACAACGGTATCATTTGACTTTTCATTACCGATGATCTCGATGCGTTCGATATAGACCTCTTTACCCTTTTCTACATCAAACGTAATGGCTACCGTATGATCATCGATGTTGCGTTTTAATAGCGGCGTGACGGTTGCAAACGCATAACCTTCATCTCCGATACGTTCAGTCATGGCGGCAATGGTAGATTGCATCTCTGCGAGGGAGTAGGTGTCGCCCGATTCAAATGCAATGAGTTCTTTCATGGTTTGTTCATCGGGAACCATGTCTCCCTGCACATTAATATCGCTGACAGTATAGGAGTGTCCTTCATGCAGGCTGAATGTAAGTGAAAAGGTTTTATTATCTTCTGCAATAGTAACCTGTTGGGATTCAATTTTCATGTCCAGATAACCATTGTTCATATAAAATTGCTGCAACATCTGTCCATCAGTGCCAAATCTTTTTTGGTCAAATACATCCCGCTTGCCAAATGATGCAAGCATGCTGGATTGTTGAGATGCTAATTCGCTGCGTAGCTTTGCATCACTGAAGGCTTTATTGCCAATGATATGTATGCGATTGATGTGCGTGACATTGCCTTCATTGACTCGAACGAGCAGATCAACGCGGCCATCTTTGCGCTCAGTGGGGATAAAGTCTGTCTGCACCTGATAATAACCATCTTTCAGATAACCTTTCAGTAATCTGTTGCGGTCATATTGGCGGTTCATAGGGTTGAAGAGATGGCCAGATTTGAGCTTCATCCAGAGTTTAAGGTCTTTTGTGCGATGCTTTTCATTGCCTTCAATGGTGACATTGGCAATGATGGGGAACTCTTTCACATGACATACCAGCTGAATACCCTGAGCTGTTCTGGTACCCACAAAACGGATGTCAGAAAAGAAGCCTTCTTTGTATAATCGTCTGACATCCCGACTGAGCTTGCGTCGATCAAGTGTTTGACCTACCTGCGTATGTAATTTTGCCAGAACGGCATCGCGTTCCACAAAGCGATTACCTTCGATGTCAATCGACAGGATAACAGGTTGATTTACCCCTGACTCGACAGCAACCGCTGATGTGGTCTGTCCGCAGAAAAGGCTTAGCATGAGCGATACATGGATTAGAAGCCATTTGATGAAGGTTGTCATATTATCCTCTAAAGAGCCGTGATATATCATTATAAAAGGCAAAAACCATCAGGCCTACGATCAGAATCAACCCCAACATTTGGGTGATTTCCAGTATTTTCGGAGGCAGTGGTTTTCCTATCATTTTTTCTATCCCCAGGTAAAGCAATAAACCTCCATCCAGTATTGGAACAGGCAAGAGATTCAATACCCCGAGGTTTACTGATATCAAGGCAAGGAAACCGATAAAGTAAACCAGTCCCATTTCAGCAGTTTTACCTGCCAGTTGCGCAATTGCAATGGGGCCACCGAGATTATCGGGGGAGATCGCAGATGTCACCATTTTACCAAACACATTCAGTGTTAATGTTGTCATCTCCCAGGTACGAATGAAGCCGTATGCCAGCCCATCCCAGGCGTTCATACGGTACATCTCAGTACCATGTATGGTCTGTGATGCCAGCTTGACCCCTAAACGGCCCTTTCCTTGTTGATCTGCAACAGGCGTCACTTGCAGTTGTAGCAGTGTTTGCTCTCGTTGTACCGTCAAGCTAACTGCTTGTTCAGGTTGGGCTTTGATTTTTTTTATCAACTGACTCACATTGGATACTGGCCAGCCATTAATTTGTTTGATGATGTCGCCTTTTTGTAAGCCGCCATGTTGCGCAGCAGATCCTTCCATGACATTTTCAATGCGCACAATTAATCCGGGATTAAAACCAAGCACTTGATCGGATATATCCATCAGCAGTGGGTCTTTATCCGGATGTGGTAAAAGTAGATTTAATTCGACAGTACTTTCGTCACGCAGTACCTGTATCGTTGTTGATGAGCCAACTTTTTGTTTGAGCCTCTCTTCCATCTGTTGCCATGAATGAACAGGCTTGTTTTCTATCGATATAATGCGGTCATCAACATGTAAGCCGGATTGTTCTGCAATGGATGCAGGATTTACATGGCCGACGATGGTTGGCAATACTGCCTGACCAAGCCATCCAATGATCATATATGCGAGGATGGCGAACAGAAAGTTATAGGCTGGTCCTGCAACGGCTACTGCAGCGCGCTTCCAAACGGGTTGATTGTTAAATGCTCGGGCTTTATCCGCATCGGAGAGTTCTGTTTGCACGCCTTCTGCCTGCTCATCCGGATTTTCCCCAAGCATTTTAACATAACCACCCAGCGGGATGGCTGCGATAATATATTGCACTTCATTATCTTTGCTACGCCATGAGAAGAGCGCAGGGCCGAAGCCGATGGAAAATTTCTCCACTTTAATGCCTAGTCTGCGGGCCATGGAAAAATGGCCGTATTCATGCACGGCGATAAGTAATGCAATGGCAAGAATAAAGGCCAAAGATGTATGTAAAATTTCAATCATGCTGGATCACGCTCCAATGCTTTAACCATTCAATGCTGCCGCTGCCAGTGCCCGAGCATTGGCATCATGCGACCATACATCACTCAGGCTATCTACGGGGATATTGTCCACCTGTTGGAGCACTGCTTCGACAGTCGTTACAATATCCATAAATCCAATCTCTCTGTTTCTAAATGCAGCATTGGCAACTTCATTGGCTGCATTCAAGGCGATAGCCAGAGAATCTTCACCTTTTAACACATCCTGCACAAGGCGCATGGCGGGAAAACGTTCATTGTCGATGGCCTGAAAGTTCAGTTGGCCTGTTTTAGCCAAGTCCAGCCATGGGATACCGGTATGCAGCCTTGGTTGAACCTGCATGGCATAGGCAATAGGCATGCGCATATCCGGCATTGCCAGTTGCGCCAATACAGAGCCGTCAATGTATTCAACCATACCGTGTATAATGCTTTCCGGGTGGATGATGGCGGATAGTTTTCCTGGTTCAATGTCGAATAACCAGCGCGCTTCGATCAGTTCAAGTGCTTTATTCATCATGGTGGCTGAATCAACACTGATCTTGGCACCCATATCCCAATTGGGGTGTGCAATAGCCTCTTCAGGCGTCACCGCGTGTAGAGTTTTTGGATCACGATCACGGAATGGACCACCGGAAGCGGTCAAAATAACCTGTGAAATGGATGCGTGATCATGACCAACCAGACATTGATGTACTGCCGCATGTTCGGAATCTACAGGCACTACCAGAGCACCTGACTTTTTAGCGTCACGCATAAAAATTTGTCCGGCAGTGACCAGACACTCTTTGTTGGCCAGTCCAACGCGTTTACCTGCTTGTACAGCGGCAAGTGTGGCAGGCAAGCCTGCTGAGCCGACCATGGCAGCCATTACCATGTCTGTTTCCGTTGCTGAGGCAAGGGCAATAGCAGCATCCATGCCGGACTCCAGTTGTACTCCAACAGGTAATTTTCCAACTAAGGCTTTGGCAGCATTGGCATCCGTCATGACAACCCATTGTGGTTGCAGTAATGTGGCTAACTCCAGCATTTTATCGGCGTTACGGTGCCCTACAAGGGCAAAGGCAGAAAACTTATCCGGATGCTGAAGCATCACATCGGCGGTGCTACAGCCAATGGAGCCTGTTGCCCCTAATATGGTCATGCGTAGGGGGTGTGTCTGTTTTGTTGTCATTACAGTAGTCCCCATAATACCCAGGTTACAGGTATCGCCATGAGCATGGCATCGGTGCGATCGAGTATGCCTCCGTGCCCGGGTAGCCAGCGGCCGCTGTCTTTTGCGCCCACAATACGTTTTGCAGAGGACTCGGAGAGGTCACCCAGCATGCCGGCAATAACAGCCGCTATCGCTAACAATAGTGCAGGAAACAGTGGTAGTGCATCACAATAGAGCCAGTATCCTGCTGCAACAGGCACACCAAAAACAAGGCCGCCAATGGCGCCTTCAATGGATTTTCCGGGGCTCACCGCAGGGCACAGTTTGTGTTTTCCCCAGGCGCGACCCACAAAATAAGCGGCTGAGTCGGAGATCCATACAGCCAGACATGTACCGACAATTAAGTCCTGACCTGTTTTGCTTGCATGTGTGTCTGCAATGGCCAGGGCAAAGATAAAGAGCCATCCCAACATCCAGATGCCGGTAAAAAAGTGGTCAAAAGCGGGTGGGTTCTGTCGCGAATCAAACACCATCGTTGCAAACCAGATAAATATGAGTAACAGCAGTGGTTGAAGGTCTGCTGAGAAACAGAATGCCAGCCAGGCTAACAGAGCTGTGAACATGTAAAGCCAGGGTCTGCGTAGTTTTATCAACAGGATGAGTTCACAAGTGGTAAGCCAGCCAAAGAAAGCCAGTCCGCGTTCAAACCATGGAGATGCAAGGTTGAAGTACCAGGCCCAGACCAATACCAGCAGAACAACGGCGGTGATAATACGTTTGGATAGCTCGTTCATGATTGCACCTGTTCACTGGTCAGGCCATAACGGCGTTCACGGCCCTGATAATCTTCAAGCGCATGTTGTAAATGTTGTTGTGAATAATCAGGCCACAGCACACTTGTAAAATAGAGTTCGGTATAGGCGGCATCCCAGAGGTGAAAATTCGATATTCTCATCTCTCCACCGGTACGGATGAGTAGATCAAGCGGCGCAATATCATGGCACCACATTTGATCACGAAACGTTGATGTGTTGAGTGCTTCTATAGCCTGTTCAGGGTGGTCTTGCAGAAGCGCCTGTCGCAGGACATTTTTGGTGGCGGCCAGAATCTCCTGCTGTCCACCGTAGTTCAGGCATAGGATGAGATCGATTGCTGTATTGTGTCTGGTTGCTTCTACTGCCTTCTGAACAGCTCTTTTGGCACTGCTTGGTAGTGGGGACAGATCACCAAGGGTTTTAAACCGTACGCCGTTTTGCATCATATCAGGTAGCGTTTTTGGCAGCAGTACAGATAACAGGCTCATTAAGCCGCGCACTTCCAGTTTGGGTCGCTGCCAATTTTCTGTTGAAAATGCATATAGCGACAGTTGTTTGATGCCAAGGTTTTTAGCCCACTGCACTACATTGCGGGCAACTTCAGCACCTTTTTTGTGCCCTTCAAGGCGGCCTTTACCCTGGGTTTTAGCCCAGCGCCCATTACCATCCATTATAATGCCTACGTGATGAGGCAAGCTGGAAGCGGTCTCCTTTAAGCTTGGAGACATCAGACGGTCAGAATATCTGTTTCTTTATGTTCGATGATCTGATCGGTTTCAGCAACGAACTTATCAGTTACTTTCTGAATTTGGTCTTGTTGACGCTTACCTTCATCTTCAGAAAAACCATCATCTTTTATCTGTTTTTTAATGGCATCGTTCGCATCACGGCGAATATTGCGAAGAGAGACTTTGGTTTTCTCTCCTGCGGCCTTGACCTGTTTGACGAACTCTTTACGACGATCTTCATTGAGCTCAGGTAAAATAATGCGTATGACTTCACCATCATTAGATGGATTTAAGCCGAGATCTGATTTGAGAATAGCTTTTTCAAGATCACCGAGGATACTTTTTTCCCAGGGTGTGATCATCAGCATGCGTGGTTCAGGAACAGAGATACTACCAATCTGGGAAACAGGTACATCAGAACCATAATAATTCACTCGAATATGATCCAGTAGCGCTGAATTGGCCCTACCTGTGCGAATGGTGGCCAAATCTGATTTTAGTGCTGCGATAGACTTCTGCATTTTGGTTTGTAAATCGGTAAGCATTTAACCCTCCTGCACCAGTGTGCCAACTGATTCACCTGATACTGCACGTAACATTTGTCCAGGTTTTGTAACATCAAACACAACAATCGGCATATGATTATCCCTGCATAATGACATGGCAGTGGAATCCATTACGCCCAAGCGGTTGGTTAATGCCTCGGTGAATGTAAGTGTGTCGTATTTTTTTGCGTCAGGGTTTTTAGCCGGGTCGGATGTATAGACACCATCGACTTTCGTGCCCTTGAGTACGGCTTCAGCTTGAATTTCCATGGCGCGTAAGCTGGCTGCAGTATCTGTTGTGAAATATGGATTGCCAGTGCCTGCAGCGAAAATAAGGATGCGGCCTTTTTCCAAATGACGCACAGCACGTCGTCGAATGTATGGCTCAGCGACTTCCTTGATTGCCAATGCTGAAATAACACGCACAGTTGCGCCGTGTCGTTCAATAGCATCCTGCAGCGCGATGGCATTCATGACGGTAGCCAGCATGCCCATATAATCGGCGCTGGCTCGATCCATGCCGGATGCAGTGCCACTCATGCCGCGAAAAATGTTGCCTCCGCCAATCACCAGAGCAAGCTCAATGCCTGAGTTCTGAACTTCGATCAGTTCTCTGGCCAGGCGATTAATTGTTTCAACATCAACACCAAAGGCAGTGTCACCCATCAATACTTCACCGGAAAGTTTGAGCAGCACCCGTTTATACGGGCGCTGCTCTACATGATTGCCAGAAGCTTCAGTCATTAGTCTTTAGTTTCCTGAGATCTGAGCAGCAACTTCAGCTGCAAAGTCTTCTTCTTTTTTCTCAATGCCTTCACCAAGCTGGAATCGTGCCATGGATACCAAGTTGGCATTGCCCAAGGCTTTGCCGACTTTTTTGTCTGTATCCATAACGAAGTCCTGCTCAAGCAGACAAATATCAGAATAGAATTTGTTGAGCTGGCCCGTTACGATTTTCTCAACAATCGCTTCTGGTTTGCCGCTGGCGATAGCGCGTTCAGACAGTACCGCACGTTCGCGTTCAACAGACTCAGCATCAACATCAGCACGTGCAATGAAACGAGGGTTGGCAGCTGCTACATGCATAGCCACACCGCGTGCCAATTCGGCATCAACGTCTCCTTCAATACCAATCAATACACCAATTTTACCGCCGCCATGCACATAAGAAGCTGTAACACCGTTGACTTCAGTGCGTGAAAAACGGCGAATGCTCATGTTTTCACCAATGGTTGCGATTAGCTGAGACAGGGCCTGTTCAACATTAAACTCTGCATCAAAGCTTAGTGTTTTCAGTGCGTCAACATCCGCAGGGTTTTCTTTGATGATCAAGGCTGCAATATCATTTGCAAATTTAACGAACTGATCGTTTTTGCTTACAAAATCAGTTTCAGCGTTTACTTCCAATACTACGCCTGTGTTGCCTTTAGATACCGATACAACGATACCTTCAGCCGCTACACGGCCAGCTTTCTTGGATGCTGCCGATAGTCCTTTTTTACGCAAAAAGTCGACTGCTGCATCAATATTTCCATCGGTTTCGCCCAATGCTTTTTTGCAGTCCATCATGCCAGCGCCGCTTAATTCGCGCAGTTTTTTTACATCTGCAGCTGTAATAGCCATTTGTCATTCTCCGTAATCTTTACAATATAGTTATATACCAATAAAGGTGCTGTTCAGCCTGGCTGGTTTTCACTTATGCGTGAGGCTTTAGCCAAGCTGAACGGCTCCCGTGTTATTTATGCGGCTGGTTCTTCTTCAACAGCGACAGCCATAGCTTCTACAATGTCATCACCATCTTCTGCATTTTCCAACTGCCATGCTTCAGCGCCTTCAAGTAGTGCATCAGCAATCTTGCTGCAGAACAGACGCACAGCACGAATCGCATCGTCATTACCAGGAATGATATAATCAATGCCTGTTGGGTTACAGTTGGTATCTACAACTGCAACAACCGGGATGCCAAGCTTCTGAGCTTCTTTTACAGCCAATTCTTCTTTGCGTACATCAACAACGAACAGACAGTCAGGCAGCTCGGTCATCTCTTTGATGCCGCCGAGTGAGCGTTCCAGCTTGTCCAGTTCACGCTGTAGCTGAAGAGCTTCTTTTTTGGTCAATAGGTCAAACACGCCTTCTTCTTTCTGACGCTGTAAATCTTTCATTTTACGTACTGACTGCTGCACAGTCGCGAAGTTGGTCAGCATGCCGCCCAACCAGCGGTGATTGACATAAAAGTGTCCGCCACGCGCAGATTCTTCTTTTACAGCATCGCGAGCCTGACGCTTGGTACCGACAAATAATACACGGCCGCCAGCAGCTGCCAGCTCCTGCATGAATGAATAGGATTCATTGGCCATGCGTAGTGTTTTCTGAAGATCGATGATGTGGATGCCGTTACGTTTGCCAAAAATGTATGGTGCCATTTTTGGATTCCAACGGCGGGTCTGATGACCAAAGTGTACGCCTGCTTCAAGCAGTTGTTTCATAGTAAATTGAGACATTTCTGTCCTCCGATTGTTTTTAATTACCTCCACCGCCAATCACCCGTTCTCGCTATAAGTCCGCAATAGGGGGCACAATGGATTAGACGGTGTGCGTATTCCGCTCATTTTGAACGGGCGCGCTTTCTAACGAAAAGTGCGTAGGATATCAAGTTTTAGCGCGTTCATCTTCCTTCATGCGCAAGGTGAGCGGTTTGGTGAGTGCTGAGTCGGCATACATGTGTACATCGATTCTGCCATCGTGGTCCGTGTAGATAATGAGGTAATAAAAAGGGGCTTGTAGTTTAGCCTGAGAGAGAAGTAATGCCGTGTGAGAGCATTTCTCAAGGGGTGTTGAATCGCGTTCGCTTAAGCTTAAATAGTAACCTAATGCCTGACCATTATTGGGCGTTTTTGCCACTGAAATGTTGTTTTGCAACACTTTGTCCGTGACATGGATGTTGTTTGTTATTATGTTCCCGCCTCCAATAAGCACCCCGAAGCACTCTTTTTGTTGACTGCTTATGGTTTCATGGAGTATCCGCTGCATGCAGTGGCGTTGGATAAAAACTTCTTGTGTTGAACTGTTGTTTGGTAACATGGGGCAAGATTATAAGCTTCGGGCTGGCAGTCAATGAGGATGGGTCAAACCAATCTTGTTGTCGGTGTGAATGAACGTTATATAGATACATGCACATTTCGTTGGTTTAGAGCGTGTGATAAGAATAATAGATTGTGATGGAGAGGATGCTCTGAAATGAAAAAACAATTGATGATGTCTGCATCTTCTTCCGGGGATCACTTTGGTATTGTGATCAGTCGAAATCTGTTGGTTGTATCCATGGTTGCTGTTTTAGGCTCCTTGACGTTTGGTGTTTGGGGTATGTTCGGCCTTATGCAGACAGGCCAATTCTCTCAGGCGCTTAACCAG
>JAUZQJ010000123.1 GCA_030951045.1 Mariprofundus sp. | reverse complement strand
CAAACTATCCGTATACATCATAGCTTATAATGAAGAAGATAAAATTGCTGATGCGGTAAACAGCGTCTTATGGGCTGATGAAGTGATTGTCGCCGATTCACATAGTCAGGATCGCACCGCTGAGATTGCTGAATCTCTGGGCGCACGCGTGATACAACTGGACTTTGAAGGGTTTGGAAGACTGCGTAATGATGCCATCGCAGCATGTACACATGATTGGGTGTTCAGCCTTGATTCGGATGAACGCTGTACACCGGAAGCGGCTGAAGAGATTCGTGTGATCATCAATAAACCTGAGTCAGCTGACGCATGGTATACACCGCGCAACAACTGGTTCATGGGGCGCTGGATCAAGCATTGCGGCTGGTATCCCAATTATCGTCAACCCCAGCTTTTTCGAAAACATGCACTGATCTTTAACAACAATGACGAAGTACATGAAGGTTTTGAGATTCACGGTACCGTTGATCATATGCAACAGGCCATCTGGCAGTTTCCGTTTAAAAATCTGAGTGAAATTCAGGACAAGGGTACACGTTACTCCAGCCTGGGTGCTGTGAAACTCGAACGCAATAATGTCTCTGCAGGTATGGGTAAAGCACTGGCTCGTGGAGTGTGGGCATTCTTTCGTATCTATATTCTGAAGCTTGGTATACTCGATGGCTGGGCCGGTTTTGTCATCGCCTTTGGCAACTTGGAAGGCACCTTCTACCGCTATGCTAAACTCACCGAACGCAAAAAAGGCTGGAGCAATCCACCCAAGCTACCATGACTACAAAGCTTAAAATCATTCAAATCGTGCGCCGTTACGGGCCGGTTGGCGGCATGGAACGTTATGTGTGGGAGCTAAGTAAAGAGCTATCTGAGGCGGGTCATCAGGTTACCGTATTGTGCGAAGAGCTTTGTACAGATGCAGCTCATAACGGTGTCGAAATTGTACCCTTGGGCTGCATCAGAAAGAAACCACGCTGGCTGGCACATCTGAGATTCTCTAAACGCATTTCTGACTGGCTTGCCAGACATCCTGAATATCAACATCACATCATCCACAGTCATGAACGCACCAACGTACACCACTTCACAACGTTTCACGGCCCTCCTTTTGCCAAGGTAAAAGACAAACCATGGTGGAAACGCATTTCACTGCGCATCCTGGCCAACCTCTATCTGGAGCGGCGTGAATTGTGTGGCGCTCAAGTCAAAGCCATTATTCCCAATTCAGCGCTTATTGCTGATGCTTTAAGAGATTATTATCCGGAGATTTCTAACCGGTTGGTAGCTCCCATTTCACCGGGAGTGGCCAATATGCCTAAACGTGCTGATCGTATTGTTGATGCAGATGCAGGCGTAATTGGTTTTGTCGGCAAAGAGTGGAAGCGTAAAGGACTGGATATTGCGGTACAGATTGTGGCTGAGTTACGCCGCAGCCGTCCCAAGCTCTCATTTATTGTAGCTGGCCCTAATCCCGATGCAGTGCGTCATCTGTTTACGCATTGGCCTGATGGCAGCGTTCAACTGCTTGGTGAAACCGATAGCGCTCCCTTATATGCACAGTTTGATCTCTTACTCCATCCCGCCCGTCAAGAGCCTTATGGTATGGTGATAGCTGAAGCCCGCGCGGCAGGAGTACCGGTTATGATATCAGATGCCTGCGGCATTGCGGATGAACTGGATAGCGCATCTGTGTTGGCTCTGGATACGCCAACGCCTGTCTGGGCCCAGGCTTGTGACGATCAGATTGATATGATTAATCAGACAGGGAAAACATCACATGCGGTCATCAGAGACTGGCAAGTGGTCGCAGCGGATCAAATAGCATGTTACGCGCAGTACTCGGAGAACAGCTAAAGCCTTAATCAGCCCTGCCAACACGACGAGCCAGCTTATGTACTGTCCATTGATGCAACAGATTTACAAAGCCGGTAATGTACGAGAAGAACTTCGGAAGCCGATCCGCTTCTGCACGCCTCCATAAATAGATACCGAAGACCAACAACAGTGACTGCTCCAGCCACATACTCCAGCCGGGGAATATTCCCTGATTAACCTGTCGGTGAAAAAATAACTGCAGATTGTAAATAATCACCAGCAGTGCGATACCGGCAATCATGGAGCCGGCTTTTCCGGAACGTTTCTGCGTCAAGGAGAGAGGCAAGGTAAAAAAGAACAGTACCAGTACCGTAGTTGGTAGTAACAGACGCCGATTCCATTCCGCCAGTGCCCCGTCTGCATCATTCTGCATAGCCTTCCACAGCTGGGTCGATGTCATCATGGTCACATGATCTATGGAGTTATATTTCTTCCATTTACCATCTGAGACTGGAATCGCTACCTGATAACGATCAAAGGCCAGCATGCGCTGATCAGCACCCTGCCCTTCAAGACGCACACCGTGGTTCATATGCAACTCAAGGTTATTACCACTCATCTCATTTCCGGTCATGTCAAAACGGGCAGACTGGGCGGTATAGATAACCGATACATTATCCCGATTGTCTTCCAGAATCACTCCATGATAGACACCCTTATCATCTTCACCATCAACATAGACGGTTACCCCATCAAAGCCCTGGGTAAAACGTTGGGGAGAGAAAGAAATGGCCCCCTTAAGAGCATATACTTTACTAAGAATATTATAAAAGCCCAATTGACCTTGCGGCAATAGCACCATCGAGGTGTAGGTTAAAGAGCCCCATAGCAACAACACCAATACAAAAAAGCTGCGAAACATCCGTGTATAAGAGAGACCTGCCGCACGCAGTACATCCATTTCACTACTCTGCTGCAGACCTGCGATGGTATTCTGCATGGAAAGGAAAAAAGCCATCGGCACCGTCAACAGCAGAAAATATGGAATGGTCAGGGTTAGCAGGTCAGCAATAAGAAACCAGGCCTGGCTACTATCAGAAACCATGCCCAATAGCTTAAGTGTGCGCCCCAACAGCAGCACGCCAAGCACAAGTATCAAGCCGCCAGCAAATGGACCCAACCACAGTCGCAGCATATAACGATCCAGTGTCATCAGTTCATCACGTCATGGCATTTCATTGCAGCCACACTAGCACCACCGTAAACATCGATAAAATTAAATTACAGCAGGCAAAGGCCACCCATGAATTTTTCACGACTTCAGTACAGCTTTCAGATAAAAACCGGTATGTGAAGCCGGGCAAGCAGCCACCTGTTTTGGAGTACCACTCACAACCACACTACCACCTTTATCACCGCCCTCAGGCCCCATATCCACAATCCAATCGGCTGTTTTAATCACATCCAGGTTATGTTCAATGACAATCATGGTATTACCACGATCAACCAGTGCATGTAACACATCTAGCAATTTGGCTACATCATGAAAATGTAATCCCGTTGTGGGTTCATCGAGAATGTAGAGCGTATCCCCGGTCGCTTTACGCGCTAGCTCTTTCGATAGTTTGATACGCTGCGCCTCACCACCGGACAGTGTTGTGGCAGATTGGCCCAATTGAATATAACCCAAGCCCACTTGTTGCAGTGTACTTAAACGGTTCTTCAACGGTGGAATCGAAGCAAAAAACAGCAGCGCATCGTCCACTGTCATATGCAACACATCATCAATGGTTTTGCCTTTGTAGCGAATATCAAGCGTCTCACGATTATAACGTTTGCCCTGACACGCTTCGCAGTGCACATACACATCGGGTAAGAAATGCATTTCAACTTTGATAATGCCATCACCCTGACAGGCTTCGCATCGACCACCTTTCACATTGAATGAGAAGCGTCCGGCTTTGTAACCACGGGCGCGGGATTCAGGCACCTGGGCAAAAAATTCACGAATCGGTGTAAACAATCCCGTGTATGTAGCCGGATTGGAGCGCGGAGTACGACCAATCGGACTTTGATCAATATTAATAATTTTATCGATCAAATCCGCACCGATGAGCTTGCTATGTTCACCCACCCGCTCAGTTTTCAAGCCCTTGGATTTAGCCAGGGCCTTAAACAAGGTCTCATTGGTTAGCGTCGACTTGCCGGAACCCGATACACCGGTCACACAGGAGAAACGCGCCAGCGGAAACAGCGCTTTCACCGCTTGCAGATTATGTTCACAAGCACCCTCTACACCAAGCATGGCATGGGTTTTATTCACCTTGCGCTGCTTGGGTATCTTAATATTTTTACGGCCCGACAGATAATCAGAAGTAAGCGTTTGCTCTTTTAAAATCGCTTTCAATGGACCTTGTGCAACAATTTCACCACCATGTACACCAGCTTTCGGGCCCATATCAATCACCCAATCAGCTGTACGGATGGCATCTTCATCATGTTCCACCACAATCACCGAGTTACCCAAATCACACAGCCGCCTTAAGGTGGCCAATAAACGATCATTATCCCGTTGATGCAGACCTATGGACGGTTCATCGAGAATATAGAGTACACCGACAAGGGCAGAGCCAATCTGCGTGGCCAACCGGATGCGCTGCGCTTCACCGCCGGAGAGCGTGCCTGATGTACGTTCCAGACTTAGATAATCCAGACCCACTTCAATCATAAAGCCCAATCGCGCCGAGATCTCTTCGAGCACCTTATCCGCTATCGCCTGGTGCTGAGCACTCAAGACCAGACTATTAATCCAGGCTTGCTCATCACGCAGAGGCATTTTAACAATTTCAGGCAGTGATTTGCCCGCAATACGCACGTAACGTGCCGGTTTGGTGAGTCGCGAACCTTCACATACAGGGCAATCAATGGTGTTAATATATTTCGATAGCGCTTCGCGCACATCATCCGAGTTTGTTTCACGATAGCGTCGATCCAGATTAGGGATCACACCTTCAAAGGGCCGTTCAACTACCCTGTTCTGCCCCGGTGTTTCATACACAAATTGAATCTTCTTTCTGCCACTACCGTAAAGGAACACCTTACGCGCCTCTGCGGTCAGATCTTTAAATGGTTTCTCCATATCGGCATCAACGAAGGCTGCGACCGATTCCAACGTTTGGCGATACATAAATGTTTCGCGTCCGGCCCACGGTTCAATGGCGCCATCGGCCATAGTGAGCGCATCATTCGGCACCACCAGATCGGGATCAAACACCGTTTTACTACCCAAACCATCACATGAGGAACATGCTCCAACTGGTGAATTAAATGAGAATAGTCTCGGTTCAATGTCTGGATATGAGATACCACAATCGGCGCATGCAAAGCGTTCAGAGAAGACCTCTTCCTGCTTCCCAATCAGGGCAATCATCAGCCCTTCACCGAAACGCAACGCCGTCTCGACCGAATCAGCCAGACGTGTGCGAATACCTTCCCGAATCACCAGACGATCTACGACCAGTTCGATATTGTGTTTAATATTTTTCTTTAATGCAGGCACATCATCGAGTGCCATCACGTCGCCATCGATGCGTACCCGCACAAAACCATCTTTACCGGCCTGCTCCAGCTCCTTGCGAAATTCGCCTTTGCGCTCACGCGCAATCGGAGCCAACAATTGTAATTTGGTGCCCTCTTCCAGTGCCTCTATATGATCAATAATGACGCTGGCCGGTTGAGATGTAATCTGCTTTCCACAACCGTGGCAATAGGGCTGACCAATTCGAGCAAACAACAGACGCAGATAATCATAGACTTCGGTAATGGTGCCAACAGTGGAACGTGGATTACGCGAAGTGGTCTTCTGTTCAATCGATATAGCCGGAGAGAGCCCTTCAATAGCATCGACATCGGGGCGTTCCATCATACCCAAAAACTGGCGCGCATACGCTGACAACGATTCCACATAACGCCGCTGTCCTTCTGCATAGAGTGTATCAAATGCCAGACTGGACTTGCCGGAGCCTGACACACCGGTAATCACCACCAGTTTTTCGCGCGGAATCTCCAGACTGATATTTTTAAGGTTATGTACCCGCGCCCCTTCAACACGAATTGTATTGGCCTTTTCATGCTCAATCATACAAGCAACCTAATCTGTACAAGCTCACCTTTTCGGCATGCCCGGTGGCATACCGCCACCCATTCCACCAAACTTACCCATCATCTGGCTCATCATACGACGCCCTTTTCCACCTTTCATGCGCTTCATCATCTTCTGCATCTGGGCAAACTGTTTGAGCATGCGATTGATATCCGGAACCGTTGTGCCGGAACCGTTGGCAATACGGCGTTTGCGGCTGCCATTGATCAGCTTGGGATATTTTTTCTCTTTGGCAGTCATGGAATAGACCATTGCCTGCATTCGTTTGATCGGTTTATCATCCATCTGTGCCATGGCTTCTGGTGGCAACTTCATACCCGGCATCATTTTTAACATGCCTGCCGTACCACCCATATTCTGCATCTGGCCCAATTGTTCAGCAAAATCACCCAGATCAAACTGACCTTTATTGATTTTCGCAGCCGCTTTTTCAGCTACGCCCTGATCGACATTGGCCTGAATTTTTTCAACCAGACCAACAACATCACCCTGCCCTAAAATACGACCTGCCATACGCGACGGATCAAACAATTCAAAGGCGTCGATCTTTTCGCCCGTACCAACATAACGAATCGGTACACCTGTACTGTGGGCAACCGAGAGTGCTGCACCACCACGCACATCTGCATCGGTTTTGGTCAGAATACAACCGGACATGGTCACGGCAGCATGGAACTGTTCAGCAATAGGTAGCGCTGTCTGACCGGTCATGGAATCCAGTACCAACAACCGTTCACTGGCATCGACTGTATCGGCCACATCTTTGATCTCAGCCATCAAGTCATCATCTACCACCTGACGACCGGCGGTATCGAGAATCAAGACATGCAGTCCATCACGACCGGCCTGCAACATCGCCGACTTGGCCATTTTAGCAGCCGTTGAACCTTCACCCTGAATATAGGGTACGTTCACTTGAGCAGCCAAGACCTGAAGCTGTTCACGAGCCGCAGGTCTGGTGGCATCCACCGAAGTCATGGCGACTTTTTTTCCTTGCGCAGCAAGCAGTCGTGCCAGTTTACCAGCAGTAGTCGTTTTACCTGCACCCTGCAAACCACATAACAGAATAACTGAAGGTATTTTTGACAGATCCAAATCGCGACGTTGCCCACCCAGCAGGTCGGTCAACACATCATTGAGGATTTTAATCACGACCTGACCAGGCTGCAGGCTCTTAGCAACTTCGGCTCCAAGTGCGCGTTCTTTAACTTCAGCCATCAAATGACGTACCACAGGCAGCGCCACATCCGCTTCCAGCATTGCCAGGCGCATTTCACGCAGTGTGGCATCCAGATCCGCTTCAGATACCCGTGCTGCACCACGCAACTTGTGGGTAATATCTCCGATCTTTTCACTTAAACGACTGAACATATAACTCTCTCCTACTTTTTCGCCCGCCTGTCATAAACAGAGGGGCTACT
>JAUZQJ010000122.1 GCA_030951045.1 Mariprofundus sp. | reverse complement strand
TCACCTGATTTAATGATCGCCAGATCCATTCCCTTGCTACGAATAGCAATTTTACCTGAGCGCAGCAGAATCGCCCCCGCACCTTCATCTCCGGCATGAAAAATCGTCTCACCTGCATCATATTTACGCGGATGCATTTTAGCAGCAAACCACCGGACAACGGTTGGCGAAAAACCTTTAAACAACAGGTTCTCTTCACATTTTTTTGCCGTATCTTCAACCCAATCATCCTGCGGTTTAAAGTAGTTGTGCCATAATGCACTGGGGTTTAATTTCCCTGTCATATTTAAACTCCTGACGAACAATGTCTGCTCAACTATTTAATATTCTTTGCGGATACTGCCAAAGAGAACAATCTGAACAAGTTTACTTGTCTAGTGAGCATAGACTAATTTTCTGATTTTGCAGTATGCATGCTATCTTTCCAAGGAAACGCTGAATTATTCAGTATTTCTCTAACACACTATTTATCTGTCATTTCCCACACACCATCCCATTCATCTGCTGGAGGATTTTTCTTAAGCACCATACAACGTTCAATATACATCTGAGATAAACCATCATCTGGATGGTGCTCTAAGGCACATTCAAATTTTCTTATTGCTTTATCCCATTTTGATGCCCTGTAACAAGATAAACCTTCAGTGAAATAGTTCACCGTATCCATCAAATCAGGAAAACTCTCTTCACAATGATGATCCAGCACTTCATAGATATCTACCGGTAACGATTTACCCTTTACAACCACACGATCAACCGGCCTGATTTTGTATGTACCTTTTAAGGCATTATAGGTGTTCTCACTAATGAGAATTTGTGCTTTATAATATTTACATGCACTCTCCAGTCGGGCTGCCAAATTCACGCCATCGCCAATGATGGTGTAGTCCATTCGGGTCGGTGAACCGATATTTCCTGTAATTACGCTGTCACTATTCAAACCAATACCAATATGTACAGCTGGTTTGCCAGCAGTCTCGCGCTCAATATTCCATCGACTTAATGCCTTCATCATACTGATCGCCACACGCACAGCCCTATCTTCATCATCATCATGCTTAAGCGGCACACCAAAGGCAGCCATAACCGCATCACCAATAAATTTATCGAGCATGCCGCCCTCAGCACGAATACACTCCACCATCAAGGTAAAGTATTCGTTCAATAGATTGACTGTCCCTAACGCCCCCAGCTCTTCTGTGATACTGGTGAAACTGCGAATATCGGAGAAGAGAATGGTTGCCGTTGTCTCTTTGCCGCCCAAAATGTCATCAGATCCATCCAACAGGTTATTGGCAATGCTCGGATCCATATGCTTGGACAGCGTCGAGCGCATACGTTTCTCGGAGCTAATATCCTCAATCATCATCATCTTGCCCAAGCGCTGTTTATCTTGATCAAGCAGATGCACAAAGGTCAGGTTGGCAAATATAGAACCACCTTCAATATTAAGCTCCACATCCATGGCAAGATATGGTTCTTCCTTGTCATTTAAACGCTGCAGTTCTTCAACAATCCAGCCATTCCCATTTACAAAAAAAACTTCAGCCTTTTGACCGATAAGCTCAGATTCATCTACAACATGCAGCATATTCAAAGCCGGCGTATTACAAGTAACAATATAGCCATCCTCATCGAATGTAATCACACCGTTAGACATACTTTCCAGCATACTATCATTATAGTTTTGCATCTTCTGCACATCATCAAACAATTTGGCATTTTCCAAGGCAATCGAAATTTGCGCCGTGAATGCCCGTAAACGGGACTCGTCCTCGAACGAGAATGGACCACCCTTTTTATTCAGCACCTGCGTAACACCTATCAACTTACCTTGCTTGTTCACCACCGGCACACACAAAATGGAACGGGTGAAAAAACCGGTCTGTTTATCAAATGCAGGATTAAAGTTCAGGTCCGCATAAGCATGCGGAATATTCATTGTCTCTCCGCTGGTAAACACCTTGCCTGCGATACCCAGATGATTGGGAAAACGAATAATACTGGACTCAATACCCATGCCCACCTGCGACCATAATTCGGCGGTTTTTTCATCATTCAAAAACAAGGTGGAGCGCTCGGCATTGAGCATGCGTGTTGCTTCTTTCATGACCCGTTGCAACAGCACGGTAAGATCGAGTTCAGCAATCACATTCGAGACCAGATCAAGAAATTCCAGTTCTTTACCATGGCTCTTTTTAGCCTGATCCACCAACTGAGCATTCTGTAAGGTTATCGCTGCCTGGGTAGTCATCGACTCCAGCAGGGAGAGATCGTCAATGGTAAATTTACCTTTCTTTTTATTCAGCACCTGAGCCACACCGATCACTTCACCTTTTACGGTTCGAATCGGTGCACATAAAATATTTTTGGTCACATAACCGGTTTGCTCATCAATATCACGATTAAAGCGCTCTTCTTTATAAGCATCAGGAATAATTTTGCCCTGATCGGCATGAAACACCCAACCAGCAACACCACTACTGTTCAGAAAACGAATTTCTCTCTGCACATCGCCATGAGCAATGCGTGAAAAAAGCTCGCCCGTGTTGGGGTCATTGAGAAAGATAGTGCCCCGCTCGGCATTGATCTCAGTCGTTGTCAGTGCCACCAATGCATTCAATACATCATCAATGCTATCCATTATAGCGATGGTATGGGTAATATTTAGCAACATCTCCATATGACGCATTTTTTCGCCATCTGAACCTGCTATATCATCCCTCTGCAACGGACCGTCGGCCATTATTGTTTCCTCTCCAAGGCATCTCTGAGAGCAACAATCGTATCTTGTAATTGCATCAATTCTGCACTGGACTTCATATGCTCATCATGCCCACGCTGTATGCTTTCATGTATATTTACTTCCAGACTAGCCCTGAGCTTTGCAATATTCTGTTGGTATTGTTCAACTTCTTTTGCACACTCCTGCTTCATCACATATAACTGTTCCACATGATCGGTATGCAGTGTATCCATTGTCTGGCGAATTTCTGAGATTGTTTTTTTGAGCTGCGCTACTTCGCGTTCCAGTGCCATACAGGCATCAGCAGTGCGTTGTGCCGACGCTGCATTATTAGACTCAAGCACATCCCGCAGCGTCGTAATGGTCTCTTTCAACTGAATGTTTTCTGCCCCCAGTAATTCTGCTGCATTGGCATGCAACGACACTGCTTCATTCATTTACCACTCCACATTCGCCCTATGTACACGTGTTGCTTCTTCAGATATACAATCATACTTAGTAATAGACAGTAATGCAGGATATGTCCAGCAATAACTGTCTTTATAGCAACAATATCTACAAAGAAAAAAGGGCAGTGCTCGAAAGCACCGCCCTTTATAAACAGAGAAGCGTTCAGCTTCAGACAATCATGCCTGCTCCCACAGTATTATTGGTAAAGGTATCGATTAGAATAAAGCTGCCAGTGAAACGGTTGTCTGTATATGAATCGTAGTGTATTGGCTTCATCAGCTTAAAAGTGATCTGGCCAATTTCGTTCATCGCCAGCTCATCCGACGCATCCTTATTCAAGGTATGGATGTCGCGACGGAAATCAATACTGGCCACCATCGCTTTCACCGTATTGGTTGTATGTTTCAGAAGATATTTCTTGCGCTCAGTCAGTGGCTCATCACCGATCCAGCAGACATTGGCCGTCAATTCTTTGGAGTCGAGCGCCTTATCTCCAACATGGGTCAACATATCCCCACGCGACACATCAATCTCATCATTCAAGGTCAACGTAATGCTCTGCGGTGCAAATGCCTCTTCCAGATTACCATCAAAGGTCACAATCTCTTTTACAGTAGAGGTATTGCCACTTGGTACGGCAACTACTGCATCACCCACCTTCACCGTGCCCGAAGCAATCGTTCCCATAAAACCACGGTAATCCGGCAAATCTGCTGTTTGAGGACGATTCACCAGCTGTACAGGCAAACGGAATGGCTGCTTATCGATATCACCAAGTGCTGACAGTGTTTCCAGCGTCTCCAGCAAGGTATTACCTTCATACCAATCCATCTTATCACCACGTACAGCTACCATATCACCATCAAGCGCCGACATCGGCAGGCAAATCAGGTCATTGATACCCTGCTTGGCACAGTACTCCTGCATATCCAGACGAATTTTTTCAAATACCGCCTGATCATGACCAACCATGTCCATCTTGTTCACAGCTACGATGAGATGAGGAATATTCAACAGCCCAAGAATATGGGTATGGCGTTTGGTTTGTGCCAGCACGCCGTTACGTGCATCAATCAGAATGATAGCTGCATGGGCTGTAGAGGCACCGGTCACCATATTGCGCGTGTACTGCTCATGCCCCGGACAATCAGCCATGATAAATTTACGTTTTGGTGTCGCAAAATAACGGTAGGCCACATCAATAGTGATACCCTGCTCACGCTCAGCTGACAAACCATCGGTCAGCATTGCCAGATCAATCTCGGCAGCCGAGGCAATATGTGTTGTACCTTTCTTCTTGCGTACGGCCAAAAGCTGATCTTCAAAGGCACCTTTGGTATCCACCAGCAGACGGCCAATCAACGTCGATTTACCATCATCCACACTACCCACAGTCACCAGACGTAGTAGTTCGATTTCTTCAGCCATCTTGATATTCAATTTAGTCATAATAAAAACTCCTTTTTCACCACAAAGTCACATAGACATCAGGTGAATTTCGCTTGCGAAAAAGAATATCCCCTGGGGGACAAAGGAAAACCCAAGGATACATCTTTGTGTCTTCGTGCCTTTGTGGTTAATGTTTTCTTGTTCCTAGAAATAGCCTTCTTTCTTTTTATCTTCCATGCTGTTGGAACCGTGATCGATAATACGGGTTTCACGTTCCGAACGGCGTGCTGCTGCAGCTTCAATGACAATCTCATCCATATTGACCGCATCAGAACGCACAGCTCCAGTACAAGGGCCACACCCCAGGGTGCGGAAACGGGACATCACCATGGTTGGCTCTTCACCCTCAAGCAACTGATCTTTTGTTTCTTCATAATATGGAATAAGGAAATCTTTGCGTATAACCATTTGACGTTCTTTAGCAAAATAGAGAGGAACAATTGGAATATTCTCTTCGCGGATATAGAGCCATACATCCATCTCGGTCCAGTTGGAGATCGGAAACACACGTACCGATTCACCCTCATGAATCTTGCCATTATAAAGGCTCCATAACTCAGGCCGTTGATTCTTCGGGTCCCACTGACCAAATTCATCACGCATGGAAAACACACGCTCCTTTGCACGTGAGCGCTCTTCATCACGACGCGCACCACCGAAGGCTGCATCATAATCACCCTCTTCCAGCGCATCGAGCAGCCCCTGTGTTTTTAGCGCACCACAACAGCGCGCCACACCAAATTCTTTCGGATTCATACCTTTGGCAATCGCATCTTCATTCCGACGCACAATCAGATCAGCGCCAACTTCTTTGCAATAGCTGTCACGGAACTCATACATCTCTTTAAATTTATAGCCTGTATCCACGTGCAACAGCGAAAATGGCAACGGTGCAGGATAGAATGCTTTACGGGCTAAGTGTAACATCACACTCGAATCTTTACCCACTGAATAGAGCATCACCGGATTACGAAACTCAGCCACCACTTCACGCATGATATGAATCGATTCTGCCTCCAGCGCTTTCAGCTGGGTCAGTTTATGCTCAGATATTTTATTGTCAGACATTTGTATCTCCTACCATTATTACACGTATCTTCATCATCTTTAACGCAAACTTATCATCCACGGTTTTATGAACCACTAAGCCCAACGCCAACCATTGGCCACCACAGGCTTGAAACAACAACGAACAGGATCAATGCAGCCAGCGAAAGTATGCCGCCAAAACGTAGCATGGACAGACGCTGCACGAAACCCGTTGCATAAATCATTGCATTCGGTGGTGTTCCCATCGGCAGCATAAAGGCAAAACCAGCCACAATACCGACAGTTAACGCAACCGTTAACGGGTCAATACCGGCAGAAAGACCAACCGGAATCGCAATGGGCAGCAGTATAGCGACCGCAGCAGCATTACTCACCCCTTCGGTCAGCAACAGCGTTGCAATCGTTAATACAATCATCAACGATAGGCCAACCAGACCTGCGGGAAAAAACTGCATCGCTACCCACGCTCCTGCACCACTGACACTCAAAGCAGAACCTACTGCAATAGCACCACCATACATCAGCACCACACTCCAGCTAACATGCGGCTCAATTTCATCCCAGCGCACCAACCGCAATGCAAACATCACCGCCACACTGAGCAGTGCAATTGAAGCCAATGACATCGCATGGCCGGCAAACATCCAGGCAATCACAGTCACCAATAACAATCCACCCATCAACCAGCCACGCGGTTCCAGATTACCCACTTCCAGCTGACGACGCTCGACACACTGACGTGCCCGATCAACATTCACACCTTCAAAGGGTGTAATCACCAACAAAATCACTGCTGCCAGCAGCAACATCAGAATCACCACAGGTGCTGCTGCCATTGTCCAGTCCATAAAGCTAAATGATTGCCCGCTAATCTCCTGCACCATCCCCAGCGCCAAAGGCCCGCGTGCTCCACCGAGCAGCGTCATCACTCCACCAATGATTGCTCCCCAAGCCACCGCAAAAAATAGCGATTGGGCATAACGATCACCGATTTTTAAATCCAGGCTGCGTACAATTTCCCACGCTATGGGTAAAAATACAGCCGCTACCGCATGCTCCGGCATAAAAAAAGCCATCACAGCAGGCAAAAACAGTAGGGCCATCAACAACTGCTTGGGCCCGGAACCCACACGATCAATCAATGCCAAAGCCATGTGCTCTGAAAGGCCGGTTACGCGCGCACCAGCTGCCAACATAAATGCACCAAGTATAAAAAACAGCGCCGATGAACCAAACATGCTATAGGCTTCTGCTGCATCCAACACCCCGGTCAGCGGTAACAGAGCCAAACCCAGCAACGAAGTCGCCGCCAATGGAATCAAACCAGACACCCATAGAGCAAGACAGAAGAGGAAAATCAGCAAGGCATTCCATCCGCTCTCAGTTAATCCGGCAGGAATATCCTGAGCACCTGCCCAGAGCCCCAGAGCAGAGAGTATAATCAGTGCGAAATAGGGAATACCCTCTTTGGCCAACAGCAAGTGCATCGGCTTGTTCAGTGTTTGCTGATAATTCTCATCCACTTTACCATTGGAGCGCAGATAACGACGCAAAGCATCCATCCAACCCGACACATGACTACCCATACTTGAACTAATAACCTGTTCTGAAAGATAAGGATCCTTACCAATCAGTAACCCACTCTCCATCGGCGTTAATACGCGCCCCATATCTCTTAAACGATGCGTGGGCAGGCCAGAGTGCTCAAGCAGCTCATATTGCACCAACAGCGCATGCTCGACGTCATCCAGGCTAGGTAGTGAATTGTCACATAACGGCGTACCCGGCAGTGGCCTGAATGGCAATAACATCGGTACGATGCCCTGTTCAATTAACTTTTTCATACCATCAAGTGTAGATTGCAGTGGCTCCAACCCCACAATCAGATGACTAACCACAGCACCGGCACGAAACACAGAACGGGCATATTGCAGTGCGCCATAGATCGCATCCTGTCCACCGGACGCATGTTTACCCGGACACACTTGTGCGAATCGCTCTGCATCATTGATTTCAAGATTACAGACAAACACATCAAGACCTGCCTCGTACAGCTCATCAATAACTTGTACATCAATCGGTGCAATAGTTTCCAGCGCAATTTGCCGATGTCCCAGATGTTTACGCAACAGTGCAATCACTGCCACCAACTGCCTCAAGCCCACATCATCGGAAGGGGAATAACCATTGTACAGATACACCGTTTCCACTTCACGTTCAGCCAAGGCAGCACGCACTGCCTCAACCAGTTCCAGTGGATCACGCAGTGGCGGCTGATCCTCATTCGTCATCGATTCGTACTGGCAATACTGACAGGCGTTACCCGACTGATTAAAAAAACCACAGCCCATGAACGGATGCAGAATCAACAACCTATCATGCAGCGACGCAAAGCTGCCCATGCGGGCACCACTACGTGTTTTCTTCTGATAAAATGCAGAGGCAGGAATCAACGTCACTTCAGACACTTCACCACCGCAATGCAGCAACGTTTTATCACCCTTCTGTTCTAGAGAAAAGCTACTTTGCTGCGTATAAGGCTGCCCTACCGGCACCGTGCACAACTGGCCGGTGGGTAGTTTAATATCCAGCACAGTCTCAATGGCATTGGCCTGCGACACCCATTGGGATGCATGCTGCAAACCATCAGGTAAAGCCACACCACGACTAACCAGAGAGAGTTTGGTACGCCCCGGATTAGCAAATGGATGCAGATCAGTACTGGATGACATCATCAGTGAAGCCTATTGATTACTTTTATCGACGCTTAAATCGACGAAATCTTCTCCACTCTTATTTTCCACTGGCTATCTGAAATCTTCTCTTTGCTGTGCACTGCCTGTCCCTGCTCTTCAAGTGATAGCGGTACATTCTCAATCGGTGCACCATCATCAAGAATCACATCCAGCAAAGAACCAACAGGCATCATGGTCATCTTAATTTTGGTTTTCACAAAATTCATCGGACACGCCACACCAGTCAGATCAAGTAAAGTGACATCAGTATTCTCAACGACTGCAGCTACTTCTTCAGTCACAACAACTTCAGCCGTTTCCGGAACCGCAGCAAAACGTTTCTGGGCCACAGCTAACCAGGCCGACTGTACTTCACGTAATTTGGTTACACCTGCACCCGGATCGGCCAGATCAATACTCATCATCGCACCCTGCACGGCATTAAAACCAGCCATCACATCGGCATCAGCACCGGCATTAGCGATTAACAGACCAAACACCTCAGCATCTGCTTCCGGTGCTTCGCCATAAGCGACAAGGAAAGCACGTGCTGCTGAGATGACAGAACGGCGCAGAGCAGTCTGTGCTTCAGCCCAGAACATGGCATCAATATGTGCGCGTGCAAGCAGCATTTCATACTCTGCTTCTGAGATCAACGCATCAGACATCGAGAGTACCGCTCCGGCACACTCGCCCTTCTTATTGCCTTTGGTATTAAACGCTTCGTTTTCGCTCCAGTCATAAATCAGACCATCGACTTCACCAGCGTCGGCTTTAAACGGAGCCAGAATTTCAGACAAACCTTCTTTGCCCAAACGCGCAGCCCAATCATGGGTGGACTCATTTTCAATACGACCGGATTTGTATGCATTTAGCACAGCAATACCCGCTTCTGGTGCATATTTGGCTGGTACTGGATCTGTCGCAAATGCTAGGGCTGAACCACCTACCCCCGAACCACCCACATGCAATTGATAGTGCGGTACAGCCTGACCTGCTACTTTTTTGGCCATACCATGGAAACCGAGATCGGCAATATGGTGACGGCCACAAGAGTGCTGACAGCCTGATGCTTTAACCGTAATACCGGCCAATGTTGCATCCTTTTTCAAGTCAGCCATCAAAGGCTGCAGTGCTTGTGCCAAACCACGGCTGGAAGTAATGCCCAGACGACAGGTTTCTGTACCAGGACAAGCAGTCACATCAGCGATACCACGGGCATATTCAACAACCAAACCTGCATCAACCAGACTGCTCACCAATGTTTCAACTTGATCCGCTTCAACGTCGGCAATCACAAAGCCCTGCTCAGCGGTAACACTCAATGCATGCGTACCTGCTGCACGTGCAGCATCAGCAACCGCGTGACACTGTGCTGGTATAAGGTCACCACGGAATAGATTCAGCAAGACCGCTTTTTTACCATTATGCTGATCAACCACACCGGTGTCAGAACTCGGTAATGCAGCAGTAGGTTGACGCCAATTTGACGCAACATAATCGCTATCACCAACATGCGTACTTTCAATCACTGCGCGTTGTTTTTTATACTCTTCAACAAATCCTTCTGCACCGAGCTTCTGCGCCACGTATTTCAAGCGTGCACGGGCACGACGTTTACGATCAGAAAATTTAAAATGCATACGCATTAACGCTTCACCGACAAGCAGAACATCAGATTCAGGAATAAAGTCTTCCAACAATAGCGCGCTCATTGGCTGGGACGACAAACCACCAGCAGCCCACACTTTAAAACCGTTTACACCATCTTTTACCGTAGCGATAAAACCCGCATCGTGCATACCGGAGAGGCCGCAATCGGTATCACAGCCGGAAAATGTCACTTTAAACTTGCGTGGAAATTGCTGCGCCAGAGGATGACGTAAAAAATATTCAGCAAAACGGCGCGCATGTACCGACACATCGGTATTTTCTGCCGGACAACGCCCCGCCAAAAAACAGGTCGTGACATTGCGTACGGTATTACCACACGCCTCGCGTGTAGTCAGGCCTGCGGCATCCAGCCTTCGTAAAAAAGCAGGCACATCATCCAGACTTACAAAATTCGCCTGAATGTCCTGACGTGTAGTGACATGGGCAAATTTCTCAGGAGCTTGGCTCAGCGTACCATCAGTTGGCATACAACCGGCATAATCAGCCACACAATCTCCGATCACATCCAGCTGATCCGGTGTAACATTACCACCCGGCAATTTAACACGCACCATCTGCACGCCTTCCTGACGTTGACCATATACGCCCATCTGTAAACGAAAAGGTGTAAAGCGCTCTTCAGACATGGTGCCAGCTTTAAATGCCTTATAACCCGCTTCGAACTCATCGACATCGGCCGTCTGTGCAAAATCAAATGTAGTCATCGTTTAACCTCTTTTCACCACAGAGGACACGAAGAACACGAAGAAAAATAAAATATCCCTTCGTACTTTTCGTGCTCTTCGTGGTTAAGTCTTTTACTCGCCGAACTTCAGTTCGCAGGCTTGTTCGTAAGTTTGTAGCTCAGTAATGGTTGGGTTATCACCACAAAGAGGGCAACCCGGATCTTTACGCAGTTTCAGCTTCTTCCATTCCATGCGCAGCGCATCAAATACCATCAGCTTGCCAGCCAGAGAATCACCAATACCAAGTAATTCTTTCACGGCTTCAACAGCCTGAATCGTACCCACTGCACCAGCTAAGGCACCCAAAATACCCGCTTCCGAACAAGATGGAACCAAACCTGCTGGTGGTGGCTCAGGATAGAGACAACGGTAACATGGAGCGCCCTTCACCTGATGTGGTTTAAACGTGGCAACCTGACCTTCAAAACGGAACATCGCACCGGAAATCAACGGTTTCTTTTCCATATAACAAGCATCATTGACCAGGAATCGGGTCGGAAAATTATCACAGCCATCAATGATCAAATCATACTCGGAAATAATCTCACGAATATTGTCTTCAGTCACAAAATAGTTGTAGGTATTAACCTTCACATCAGGATTCAGCGCTTGCATGGTTTCACGCGCACTCTCCACCTTGGGCATACCAATACGATCCTGATTATGAATAATCTGACGCTGTAAATTGGATGAATCCACTACATCCGCATCGGCGATACCGATGGTACCAACACCGGCTGCAGCCAGATAGTAAGCTACTGGCGAACCAAGCCCACCAGCACCAATCATAAATACTTTGGATTCAAGCAGTTTAGACTGCCCTTCAGCACCCACTTCCGGCAAAATAATATGGCGCGAGTAGCGCTCAATTTGTTCTTCTGTAAAATCAATCATAGATAACTAAACCTCGTTTACCGCAGAGGACGCAAAGGACGCAAAGGAAAAACCTATCTGGTTTTCTCTGTGTCTCTGTGACTCTGTGGTTAAGTCTTTTTAAATTTCGATGCCTTTAAACAGATCCGTAGACATATAACGCTCTGCCATTGATGGCAGAATCACGACAATGCGTTTGCCTTTCATTTCAGGTTTAGCTGCCACTTTAAGTGCAGCGGCAACAGCAGCACCAGATGAAATACCACCAGGGATTCCCTCTTCACTGGAGAGACGGCGTGCCATTGCAAATGCTTCGTCATTGCTGACCTTTTCAACACCATCAATAATATCCATATTCAGATTCTTCGGAATGAAACCCGCACCGATGCCCTGAATTTTATGAGGCCCAGGAGCTTCACCCGAAATCACCGGTGAATCAGCAGGCTCTACCGCAATGGCCTTGAAATCAGGATTGCGCGCTTTCAGAACTTCTGCCGTACCTGAAATCGTACCACCTGTACCAACACCGGCCACCAACACATCGACGTTACCATCGGTGTCAGCCCAGATCTCTTCCGCCGTAGTCTGGCGGTGAATTTCAGGGTTGGCCGGGTTATCAAATTGCTGCGCCATAAATGCGCCTTCAGAAGATGCTGTTATCGCCTCAGCTTCAGCAAGCGCCCCTTTCATGCCTTTTTCAGCAGGAGTTAAGACCAGTTCGGCACCCAATAGTTTCAACAACTTGCGACGCTCAATACTCATTGATTCAGGCATCACCAAAATACAACGATAGCCCTTGGCTCGTGCTACAAAAGCCAGTGCAATACCGGTATTTCCCGATGTAGCTTCAACGATCACACCACCCGGTTTCAAACTACCGTCAGCTTCTGCCGCTTCAATCATGGCTTTACCAATACGGTCTTTGACTGAATTCAAGGGATTATAAAATTCACATTTCGCAATGATTTCAGCATCAAGATCAGCACCAATGCGATTTAAACGAATCAGAGGGGTGTTACCCACTGTTTCAGCTGCATTATTGTATATCGTCATAACCCACTCCTTTCACCTTAACCTTTATCACCACAAAGATAGCAAGGTACAAAGTATTCCTTCAACTGGTTTTCTTTGTGCCTCTGTGCCTTCGTGGTAAACGTTTTTAACCTTCGATAACATCCTGTTCAATCGGAGAGACCTGAACACCCTCTGTAATCAACCACTGAACTGCAGCTTCCACCACGTCATCAGCGCCGTCAATTTCCAGACCAACCAGACCCATGCCATCTTTGACTTCAGCCATTCTGATATTGGTTACAACATCAAACTCTTTGGCTAGCTTCCAGATAAGCGGCTCGCGAATATGACTTTGATCAAAAGTCAGATACACGCGGGATTTCATTAAATACCGCCTGCGATTGCAGGTACGATGGATAGTTCATCACCATCTTTCAACTCAGTATCACGACCACCCATAAAACGCACATCTTCATCATTTACATATATATTTACGAAACGACGAATTTCACCAGCATCATCACACAGACGCTCTTTCAGGCCAGGGTGAGCTGCTTCCAGATTATCAATCATCGCGCCTACATTAGCGCCTTCAATCGATACTTCATCAGCACCAGCAGTCAATTTACGCAAAGGGGTTGGGATACGTACAGTTACACTCATTTGTTTCTCCTATTTCTATTCATTTTTCAATTATCAAACTACAATAACATTTTAACTGATTCAGATTACTACTGTAAGTCATTAGGTACATCCTGTACCTCACCCTTCGGGCAAGCCATAGGCTTGTGCAAACGGCTCCTGCCTTTTTGTGAGCATTTTTCAACGCAGTTATCGGAGCAGGCAGTAGTGAACTGAGTCAGTTACACATTGACGCCGTCGGCTTCTGCTAATAGATCAAACTCTTTCAAGCTTGCTTCAATAATACGTGGCTTAGTAACCGCATCAGCCACAGCTTCCATTGTCTTCAAGCCATTACCAGTAATACACAATACAATGGATTCATCACGCGGCAACTTACCTGATTCAATCATCTTCTTGGCACAACCCAGTGTTACACCACCAGCCGTTTCAGCAAAGATGCCTTCAGTTTCAGCCAATAGCTTCATGGCTGCAACCACTTCTTCATCCGAAATATCTTCAGCCCAGCCACCGGATTCATTGATCACCCGATTGGCGTAGTAACCATCAGCAGGATTACCAATCGCCAAAGACTTGGCAATCGTATCGGCATGCACCGGATGAATCATATCCGTACCATCTTTCACAGACTTTGAAATCGGAGAACAACCCGTTGCCTGAGCACCGTATACTGCTGTTTGATTATCTTCGATCAGACCAAGCTTGATAAATTCCTTAATCGATTTATCAACCTTAGTACATAAAGAACCTGAAGCCATCGGCACAACAATATGTTTAGGCGCTTTCCAACCCAGTTGCTCCATCACTTCATACCCCAGTGATTTGGAACCTTCAGCATAAAACGGGCGCACATTCACATTCACAAATGCCCAACCATATTTACCTGCCACTTCCGAGCACAAACGGTTCACATCATCATATTTGCCTTTGATGCCGATAATATTGGTACCGAAGATACCCGCACCAAGCACTTTACCCTGTTCCAGGTCATGTGGAATAAACACATAAGACTCCAGGCCAGCGGCTGCTGCATTGGCCGCTACCGAACCAGCCAGGTTACCTGTTGATGCACAAGCTACGGTTGTAAAGCCGAACTCAACAGCTTTGGATAAAGCAACAGATACCACACGATCCTTAAATGAGAGGGTCGGATAACAGACTGAATCGTTTTTAATATAAAGCTCTTTAACACCAAGCACCTTCTCAAGGTTCTTCGCACGTACCAATGGTGTAAAACCATTCTGAGCACCAACAGTAGGGTCACCATTGATCGGCAACAGTTCTTTATAACGCCACATGGTCTGTGGACGCGACTCAATCAGTTCGCGGGTAAAATAACCATCCAGCTTTTCATAGTCATATACCACTTCCAACGGTCCAAAACAGAACTCACACACATGCGTCGGCTCAATATCATATTCCTGACCACATTCGCGACATTTCAAAGCACGTACAATATTCATTCATCAAACTCCATGACGGTATTCAGAGAAGGGCAATGATATCTGCAAGCAAAAAGCAGACATAAAAAAACCTCCGCAATGATAGCGAAGGTTGAAAGAGAGAGCACACGCGAACGTGCACCAAACCGTAACAACCCGCATCATCGCTCCCTTGAAGTAAACTTCTCAGGCAGGCATTGGCACCATTCTCCTCGGATCCCGTATAGGTATCGTTGGGCGGTTGCCGCGGTTTCGTAGGGCCTGCACCCTCCACCGCTCTGAATAAACCGGATTTAATATGTGCGCGAAGTATCGTATGCATTTCGTAAAACGCAAGTACCAGAGTTATTCGCCAGGGCAATCGCATTAAAACCATGAGCGCCTTTTGATCACTAAAAAGGTTGTTGTTGACAACAATTGGTTAAATTTTATTCAGATGAATTTGACATTCTCCAGTTTAATTACGCCTTCAATGATGGCCTACTTATCCTTATATAACAGTGCGTTATGCATCATGTTGTGGCAAACCAATGATATAAAACCACCTTAAGAAACGCGTTATTTTATCAGCAGTTTAGATGCGACTGACCGTGCACGAAAAGGAAATAGTGCGGCAAATATGGCAGTGGTTCGGCATATTGCATTGAATCTGATCAAAGCCGATACATCATCGGTACACTGCTGACAAACAGCAGCGTCGCAACAATGAAGAAAGAAAAACACTTACGCATAGAGGCAATCAAGGAGTAAGCATTTCCAGTTGCAAGATTTCATATGATTTACCGACTACCCGCGCAAAGGAGCTTAATATGAAATATTGGATCACATTTATTTTACTCATCTTCACATCAATGTCAGCCCAAGCAGCCGAATTTCAATGGATCGATCAGAATGGCACAACACATCACCTATCAGAAATGAAAGGTAAGCCAGTTATATTGCATCTATGGGCCTCATGGTGCCCACCCTGCCAATCAGAACTACCTGAGTTCTCAGCCTGGTTTAATACACATCCGAGCATCACCACTATTCCAGTTTCACTCGATGATAATATTAGCGATGTCACAGCATTTCTTACCGCAAAAAAGATCAACATACCGGCTCTGCTCAGTGATTCAGATCAAGCCCGACAGCTTGGCGTGCGTGGCCTGCCAACCACATTGCTTATTGCCGCCGATGGCAGCATTAGCCAGCACCACCTGGGACCACAAGATTGGACAGACAAATCATTCACAACAGCACTCTCACACTAGATTTATTTACACAAGTAAAACCCAACATATTAAAATATAAAGGTTTAGTCTGCTTAACTCTGCGTACTTTGCGGTAATTGCCTTTAATATTTTAGTCCGATTACCCTGATGCGAGCAACTTATACCCTTCACAGTGCGGCGCTCCCGTAGCATGATGTCGCCAATATATTTAAGGAGTTCACATGCGCACTTTATTACTGATGATCACCATGATGTTGCTATCCACACAGGCCTTAGCGGGCGAAGCCACTACTATGGACAACAAAACAGCCGAGCAAATTCGTAAAGCACTACCGATGGTTCCTATCGTTGCGATTAAAGCTTCACCCATGCCCGGACTATATGAACTGCAGGTTGGCACCCAAATTCTCTATTCCGACAACACTGGCCGCTACCTCATGCGCGGTGGCCACATCCTCGATATGCAAGAACAGAAGGATCTCACCCAACAACGACTTGAAGATATCAACCGCGTTGAATGGAGCTCCCTGCCATTGGATAAAGCCATTGTATCCGGTGACAAAGATGCGAAAACAAGCATCGCCATCTTTACCGATCCTGATTGCCCCTTTTGCAAAGGCCTCGAAAACACACTCAAAGAGGTTAAGGGCGTGAAGATCTATACCTTCCTCTATCCACTTTCTCAGCTACATCCTGATTCCCGCAAAAAATCCGAAGCCATCTGGTGCAGTAAAGATCAGCATAAAATGCTGCAAAATGTAATGCTTGATGGCCAGCTCGCTGATGAAAAGTCACGTCAGGCGGCAGACACATCATGCAAAACACCTATTGATGACATTGCTGCAATAGCCAACAAACTGAATATTCATGGCACGCCGGCTCTAATTTCTGGTGATGGACGGCGCATGAGTGGCGCACCAAGAACGGCTGAAGCGCTCAATAATTGGATCGCCAACAAATAAAACACAAATATTTTACCGCAAAGTACGCAAAGTTACGCAGAGAACGTCAAAAGAATAACATGAAAGACACGCTCTCTTATCAACACTCTTACTGATACACGCTATTGCCTTTACTTCACGCTCTCTGTGTCTCTGCGGTAAATGATTATATAACTTATAAACTACTTCTGAGGAAACACCATGCGTGAGGCGATCTAAAATGAAACTTATTGTTGCCAGCAATAACGCAAAAAAGCGTAAAGAGATTGCAGCGATTTTAGGTCTGCTTGGTATCGAACTAATCGATGCCGAGCAGACTGTTTTCATCGATGTCATTGAAGATGCAGATACATTTGCAGGAAATGCACAAATAAAGGCTGAAGCCTTTGCCAGAGTCAACAACTGCCCTGCCATCGCTGATGATTCAGGCCTCTGTGTCGATGCCTTAAACGGTGCGCCGGGTGTCTATTCAGCGCGCTTCGCTGGTGAATCGGCCACAGATGCCGACAACAACCGCAAACTATTGGCCGAACTCAAAAACAATCCCAACCGATCCGCCCATTTTGTCTGCGCACTGCATCTGGCATGGCCGGATAGTGATAAAGCATTAAAAGCTCAAGGCAGCATCGCAGGCCATATGCTTGAACAACCATCATCCGGCAACAGTGGTTTCGGTTATGATCCGCTCTTCTTCTGCCCTGAGCTAGACAAGGCCTTTGCCGATGCTACAGCGGAAGAGAAATCCTCTATCTCGCACCGTGGACGTGCTTTGAGACAACTGGCAAATCAGTTAAAGATGAAGTCGTAGATACGCATCACCAATGCAGTCAAATGCCTGCCACCCCAGAACAATCCCAGCACCGCTGAAATAAAAAACTGCGTTCCTTACCTCATTGCAGAAATCAATGCCCTGGCCAAATCTTGTCATTTACTAGCTCTCGGAAAAATAGTCCCCGATGCGATCCTGCGAGCTTATGACCTGAAATCATCAATTCCTTGATGCCAACAGCATTTTCCGCCGCTATACTAACTGTTAAGCTTACCAACCCTTGGAGGTTCAACAGATGGAGATCACTTCGCTAACCGGCATTATAATTATGATTTCGATTGCTATCACTGCTTTCCTTATTGGTTATCTGATCAGCGGCAGACGCAAGGGCAACAAACATCTTGAGACGGAATTGGCAGCAAGCAGGGAAGAGCTGAACAAATACCGCTCTGAAGTTACCAACCATTTCCAGCAAACCGCTTTCAAGGTTAATGCATTAACGGAAAATTGCCGCAATGTTTACGAACATCTAGCCCAGGGAGCGCAGGAATTATGTAACAATGATGATACTCCAAAGCTGATGGATGAGCTGAACAGAAGCCCGATCCTCGATGAAGAAACAACACGTAGCAAACCTGATGTGGTTTCAGATGAGGCTGATGCCTATTCAGATTCGAAGGCCGAACCGAAAAAGAACAATGAGAGCCCGGATAACACAACAGACGCACATTCTGTCGAAGATAAAGATACAACGACAGGAGCGGAACCTGATCTGGTAAGCAATGCGAGCGGAGATTTAGAAGCTGGTGAAAACAGCAATAGGGACAGCACTATAGATGCCTATAAAAATACCAAGGATGAATCCAGCAAGACTGCAGAAAAAAAGTCTAGTCATTGATAATCAGACGACCACTTTTCATCCAACCCAGCCTGTGGCTGGGTTCAGATAGCCCTTCTGAAATTCCAACACCTGTAGAGACTACCTCTTCCCCAACCCCAGCTCTACCATCAATCACCGTTGTCTAGTTGGCCCCTCATCCTTCCCCCTACTCAATTAAAATATTGCACTATCTGGAAAGTAATCATCAAGAAAAAGAGCATCCATAATTTAATTCCAACACAGAGCCTCAACGCATCATTGCTATTCAAATGCTGAGAAAAATTAAGCCAAAAACACTCCATCGGCGTCAATGCAAGATAAAGAAACAATGCAATCCACACCTCGAATCGAATCAGCTGTGGCACCTCCATGAATATCACAATAAGCACAAAGAACATGGTTGTGCCCAGCCCCATCAGAGCCCGACATATATCTCTCCAGCGCCAGCGGGTAAATATAAGCCTGAACAAAAGTGCATACACCAGCATAGCCAGCATCAGCCCGATCCATAATAAACATGCAGTCCCCACATATTCAGTTGCTCTTAATTGATTTCCTTTGTCGCTAAGCTCTTGCAACCACGCATGTGTGAGCAGCAGATGACCTGGTTGATCTCTGTCCAGTTCCGCCCGAAGATAAGTTTGTGGCCAGTGGGTATAAAAGAGATCGCTGCGCCACTCCCTGTCCAGTCCATGCACAACCAACACATGCGCATCCATGGCGACATGGGACGGCAGGTGATAGACAAGCTTACCATTCACCTGAAGCACCGACGGCGCACGAAAGATGTGCTCCGGTGGTGGCACAAAAACATTTTGCAGTTCCTCGCAACCGGACTCTCCACAATGCAACATGGATGCTTTGAGAATGTAGAGCGGGTGCACCCCAAACTCGCCGTGCCGCTCCAACTCATCCCTAAACATGGGGTTATTGCCATCTTCCCGTAAGTTCTTCCGCTGCATCTCCAGATAAGCCTGACATTCCTGCGGACTACCCTCACCCTGATCAAGCAAATTCATACAATCCTGCACCGATGAATAGGCGGGAAATGCGATTTCAACAGAGCCGTAGAACGGTTGACCAGCTACCGCCTGCCCCACCCAGAGCATACAAGCACAGCATATCGCCAGCACCGCACCCACTCCCTCCCACAAAAACAGCCCTATCGAACCTTTATTATTTCTCTCCGCCCATAAGCCACAGACTCCTCTGCTGCCATTGCGTATGTCCCTTGCTTGATTGATATTTGCATCCAAATCGCATTCACCTCCTGATGAATAGAATGCCAGATAAGCACACCAGAAAACAATATTCCTTCCTTCATGTCATTGCTCCCTTCACTCCAAACATCCATTGCTTTTATATAGTTGTACATGTTTCAAGTGCTGTTGAACTCAATAATCTCTGCGATAATAATCAACATTTTAGACTTTTATCATCAGGGTATTTCAATGCATGGTCCAGCAATCATTATCCCATAACATCCAACAATCAAGATCAACTCGCCCATACAGACCGGCAGGAATGAGCTCGGTAGCAAGTGGTTTCAACAGTAAACTCACATTGGGGTAAATTCCGTAAACGTGTGCGCCCCGTGGAGACCTCCTTCGGCTCCCCAGCCATCACTATATTAATGTGTGTAGTTGTAAACTCTAACAAATTCTCCCTTATTTCTTTTCAACGCGTTCAAACAATAAAAATGCCAACGTGTATGCGATGGATTCCTATTCGACCTCTGGCGCACTAGCTTGCACGACACCATGGTAACGCATCAATCACTCAACAAAATAAGACTGTTTTATGCTGCATACTTTGCAGCCATGGGGCTGATCCTGCCCTTCTTTCCGCTCTATCTGGATGATCGGGGATTTGATGCCGCCATGATCGGCCTCATGACAGGGTTGATTGCTCTGGCCAAGGTCATCGCTCCGCCGTGGATCGGACATGTGCTGGATGGCCGCTCAGCAGCCACCACACATCGCTTTATTGTCATCGCATCGGCACTGGCTGCACTTACAGCTTTTTTGTTCGGTCTTTCAGAGCACATTATATTGTTTGCCATCATCGTGCTGCTGTTTGGTGTTTTCTGGGCCACCATATTACCTCTCACTGACGGGCTATCGATTACGGTATCTGAATCGGATGGTGCCGACTATGGCCGTCTGCGTGTCTGGGGATCCATTGGTTTTGTGATCACCTCATTGGCTGGTGGTTTGTGGCTGGTTGGCGATTATATCCAGGCATTCCCCATCGTACTCGGGGTATTGATGTTGATTCTGGTATTTGCATCCATCGGTTTCCCCATGTTCAAACCTGCAGCAATGGAGACCTTAGAATCCACTGCATTTTCAAAAACATTTTATACCCTGTTAGCCATCTCTTTCATCATGCAGGTATCCCATGGTGCATATTATGGCTTCTTTAGCCTCTATCTGGCAGAGGCTGGCTATTCAGGCGGGCAGATTGGTCTCTATTGGGTCATCGGTGTGGTGGCTGAAATCATACTCATGTGGCGCTGGTCAAAAGCACTGCAGGCAGCTGCCCCCGCACTTGTCTTCACCATCTGTCTGCTACTCGCATCACTGCGCTGGCTTGGCATTGCTTTGACCACAGATCCTGTGCTGCTCATCCTGTTACAGCTTTTGCATGCCGCAAGCTTTGCAGCATTTCATGTGGCGGCCATTGCATGGGTAAAACGACTCGCGCCTGACTCGCGCCATGCCGCAGCGCAAGGGCTCTTTTCTGCCGCAGGATTCGGTCTTGGCAGCACCATTGGCATCATGGGATGCGGTCTGATTGCCAGTGCATTTGGTTTTACTACAGCCTTTTATCTTTGTGCGTTGGTTGCTCTGCTAGGCATTCCGCTATGCCTGTTATTGCGTAACATCAATCATACGATCAAAATGAAGGGATAAATCAAAAGCATTTCACCGCAAAGTACGCAGAGTAGAGTCAAATGCATTATTAGTGTTAACTTTATCTGTCACTCAGAATGATAGCATCAAATCAAAAAAAACAGGCGCCCCCTAGAACATACTGAACAGCGACCAGTCCTATATGTCTAATCTTTTACTTTGCGTAACTCTGCGTACTTTGCGGTAAATATTTTGAATAATGCATCTGCATTGAACTCAACACAAAAAAAACGGCCCCTTTATGTTCCCATAAAGAGGCCGCTCATGTGTAGACGTCTAACTATTTACTGTTTCAGCAATGCGTTGATTTTGCGTACAAAACCGGCTGGGTCTTCCGGCAACGCGCCTTCCGCCAGCATGGCCTGATCAAACAATACGCTTGAGAAATCATTGATTTTGTCCTGAGAACGCATTTTAGCCAGACGCTGAATCAGTTCATGATCCGGATTGATTTCCAAAATCGGCTTCATATCCGGCACATCCTGACCAGCCTGTTTAAGGATGCGTTCCATGTTTGAACTCATATCAAATTGATCGGATACCAGACACGCAGGTGATTCGGTCAAACGATCAGTCACACGCACATCTTTGACCTGATCACCCAAT
>JAUZQJ010000121.1 GCA_030951045.1 Mariprofundus sp. | reverse complement strand
CGTGAGACGTGAGACGTGAGATGAAAAGGGCACATCATGATCTACAGGTTTGGAAACTGGGCATGCGATTGGTGAAGGATATCTATGCAATGAGCCGAACTTTTCCTGATAGTGAGCGTTTCGGGTTAAGTAGCCAGATGCAGAGAGCGGCGGTCAGCATTCCATCGAACATTGCAGAAGGCGCAGCCCGGACAGGCGACAAGGAATTTCTACAATTTCTGTCTATTGCAAGAGGCTCGCTCAGTGAACTGGAAACGCAGGTTATGATTAGCAAAGAGCTGGGATATATTCGGGATGATAAAGAGGTTTTGGAATTAATGAATGAGCTGTATGCCAAAATGAGTGCACTGATCACATCAATTCGAGGTAGGAGCAAACGATGACATCTCCTATCTCAGAAGGTGAATCGCGTAGCAACGACCCCATGGATGGGGGGGGGGGAGCGACGCAGGATGCCAAAGCCGAGAGAAGCTCCCCTGGGGGACATCCTACATCTGACGGTGCTTATCCATCTTCCGTCTCACATCTCACATCCGGCAATAAATTTTCGCCAGAGGCGAAAATCTACATCGCTGGTCACAGAGGCATGGTCGGATCGGCTATAGTCAGGCTGTTGCAGAGCCGGGGTTGTGAAAACCTGCTACTGCGCAGTTCCGCCGAACTCGATCTCCGCGATCAAACCGCCGTACGCACCTTCATGCAGACAGAAAAACCCGATGTGGTGATTGTGGCGGCGGCGCGAGTCGGCGGCATTCATGCCAACAGCACCTATCCTGCCGATTTTATCTACGACAACCTGATGATCGAATGCAACCTGATTCATGAGGCTTACAAAATAGGCGTACAGAAGCTGCTGTTCCTGGGCTCATCCTGTATCTATCCGCGCATGGCTGCACAACCGATGCGCGAGGATGCACTGCTGACCGGTACACTGGAACCGACCAACGAACCGTATGCCGTGGCCAAGATTGCCGGCATCAAGCTGTGCGAGAGCTACAACCGCCAGTACGGCGTCGATTATCGCTCGGTGATGCCAACCAACCTGTATGGCCCGGGTGATAACTTCCACCCCGAAAATTCGCATGTCGTACCTGCACTAATTCGTCGCTTCCATCTGGCCAAACTCGCCCAGGATGGCGATCTGGATGCCCTCAATATCATCGATCAACAAAGTCCCATACCGGAGGAGGTGCTTTCCGACCTTGGTCTTCTTCGAAACGCCGAAGGCGCCATCTCACCTCTTCCATCTGACATCTCCCGTTCCCCCACAGTGAAAATGTGGGGAACAGGCACCCCCTTCCGCGAATTCCTGCATGTCGATGACATGGCGGCAGCATCACTATTTGTGCTGGATCTGCCGGTGGATGCGTACGAAGCCAATACCGAAGCGATGATCTCTCATATTAATGTGGGCAGTGGTCAGGAAGTCAGTATCGGTGATCTGGCCAAACTGATCGCTGAAGTGGTCGGTTTCACAGGCACGATCAGCTTTGATACCACCAAACCCGATGGTGCACCGCGCAAACTGATGGACAGCTCGCGCCTTGCCGATATGGGCTGGCAAGCTTCGATCAGCTTGAAAGATGGTTTGTCTGATGCTTACCGCTGGTTCCTTGAGGCTGAAGGGCAGGTGAGGCGGTAAAGACGTGAGACGTCCCCCAGGGGAGCTTCTCTCCCGCAAGCGGGATTCACCTTCTGAGACGTGAGACGTGAATCCAGCTGGGATGCATGCATCATCAGCGCTGCCGAGTTTGCTAAATGTCATACTATTCTATCTGAAGAGATGAACACCGGTCAGTTTTATTCCGGCATTGCGATGAGGAATCCTTTCGCATAAGTATCCAGTCACAAGTTCACCATAATCGTTGGTTGTGCATCGATAATAGGCCCCTGATTACCCCAGGGCCTGTAGTTTTCTTGCCTTTACTCTGCGTCCTCTGCGGTAAACGGTTTTGACTGTTTTAATGCGATTGCCCTGGACCCAGCGCCGGGTAAGGTTGAAAATTTAATATATAGCACTATAATCAGCACTAAAAATCGCACTGGAGATGGCGCTGTGAATACTATACCTGCACTGGAGATTAAACGTCGAGGCATTTCGATTGTAGATGATCAGCTTGAATCAGGGCCGGTTCATATCATCAAAAATAACCGTCCTCAATATGTGGTGATGTCAGAAGATCGATACCAGTCGATGATGGGAGATCTGAATGAAGCATGGGAACTGCGTATCAAAGCCTCTCTTGAAGAGGCTGTTGCAGGCCAGTCGCGGCGAGGGACAGCCGACGCATTAATTCGCGAAATCTATTCCATAGATTGATGTATCATCTTGAGTGGACACCTTCATTTATCAAAGCAGCTAAACGATTTGCCAAGCAGCACCCTGAACTGAAGCAGAAGACATCTCTTGTGCTACTGGCCTTGGAGAAAGATCCGTTTCAGCCATCACTCAAGCTGCATGGTCTTGGTGGCAAGCTTAAAGGCCTTCATGCCGTTAGAGTCACATACAGTTACCGAATTACTCTAACGCTAACAGTAAGCGAACATATAGTGACCTTGCTGGATATCGGGGATCATGATGATGTCTATGGATAATCAGGGTAGAAAAGCTGTAGCTATTTTTGTAGGCGATGGCTGCTTATGATTTTAATGCGATTGCCCTGGCTCCCCTGGGGG
>JAUZQJ010000120.1 GCA_030951045.1 Mariprofundus sp. | reverse complement strand
AGGTTTTATATTAATGGCAACTATTATTCGTTTGAGCCGTGGTGGACGCAAAAAGCGCCCTTTTTATTCTGTAGTCGTAATGGACGAGCGTAAGCGTCGTGATGGAGCTTTCATTGAAAAGCTAGGTTACTACGATCCTTGCACAGAACCAGAAGTAATTAAATTGGATTTGGATGCTGTTAAAGCATGGACCGATAAAGGTGCTAAAGTATCTGATCGCGTAGCTAGCATCATTCGTAAGGCATCTGCAGAGTAATTCTGCATTGTCGAAGCCAGTTGGCTTTGTCTGATGTCTAACAATTCATTTTTACAAGTTGGTGATCTTGTTGGGGTACATGGCCTCAAAGGAGCACTGATTGTTTACTCTCATACCCGGCCCGCGAATGCGGTTGCCGGGTATTCTTGTTGGAGCGTTGGAAAAACGGCAGAGAGTGCCAAAGAATATTCTGTAAAACGCTGCTGGCAGCACGGTAAACGCATGCTGGTAGAACTTGATGGTGTGACTGACTGTAATCAGGCAGAAACCCTCAAGGGTTTGAAAGTCTGGATTTCTGCATCTGAGGTGGAGACTGAAGATGATGAATATCTGTGGGAAGATTTGATAGATTGTGTCGTGATTCGTCAGGCTGATGAATCACTTCTGGGTACGGTGATCGCACTGGAAGAGTATGGCGCACAGGATAATCTGCTTGTTGAAACAATGGACGATGCAGAAGTAGCAGGCGAATGGCTGATTCCGTTTACCGAAGAGATTATTGTTGGTGTTGATCTCGATGAAGGGATTGTTGTTGTCGATATGCCCGATGGAATGGACGTATGTTTCACACCCAAATTCTAACGCTTTTTCCCGAATTTTTCGATTCTCCCTTATCTTGCTCCATTCCAAAGCGTGCGATTGAAGCAGGTTTAGTTTCAGCCGAGATGATTCAAATTCGTGATTTTGCCACGGATAAACATCATACAGTCGATGATAGCCCTTATGGCGGTGGCCCCGGTATGCTGATGAAACCCGGCCCTGTCGTTGAAGCGATCAGAGCCGCGCGTAAGAATCATCCCGATACCCATGTGGTGATGCTCACACCTTCCGGCACACGTTTCAGCCAATCCAAGGCCCTGGAATATACAAAGAAATCCGGTATCACGCTCTTATGCGGTAGATACGAAGGTTTTGATGAACGTATCTGTGAATATGTTGATGAAGAGATATCTTTGGGTGATTATGTGCTCTCCGGTGGTGAGCCCGCTGCACTCAGTGTACTCGACGCCGTCATTCGTCTGCTGCCCGGTGTACTTGGTAGCCCTGAATCCGCGGTGCTCGACTCCTTTACCGAAGATGGCATTCTCGATTGGCCACATTATACCCGACCTGTAGCATTCGAAGGAAAGTCCGTACCCGATGTGCTGCTATCCGGGGATCATAAAAAAATTGACCATTGGCGCAAAGAACAAGCATTGAAACGCAGCAACAAACGCTAAGTCCCTCTCACTGCTCTCAAGGCTGGGGAAAATGGCACTAATCCTGCTTGTATGTTGATCATTCAAGATGATCGATATGGAAACTCTCACGCGTTTGATGGAGTGTACCAGGCTGGATGCTGTTTCTTGGACCAGGAGGGGGCTTATGGACAATCAACATGGCGATCGTGTATTGATCGTTGGTGCAGGAGCTGGCGGAGCTGCCTTTCTGGATGTGTTTGCTGATGAGCATCTTATTCATGTCGCAGGTATAGTGGATTTCGATGAAAATGCCGTAGGGATTCAACATGCTAAAGCCAGAGATATTCCGGTATTTTCTGATCTTGAGACTGCCTTGGATTGCGTTGGAAAATGCATGGTGTTCAATATGACCAATGATGATCATCTCTCTGATATTGCTGCCGGAAAGGTTGGCACTGGTGGTGTGATTGGCGGGAAGGAAGCCAAACTGTTCTGGCAGATTATTTCACGGCTACAGACAACTCAAGAAGAGTTATGGGAGAACCAGTCTCGTTTAAAGGCTGTTATTCATAATGTTTGCGAGGGCATTGTGACTATCGATACAAAAGGGAAGATTGAAAATGTTAATCCTGCGATTGGACAGATATTCGGTTATAAACAGGATGAACTGATCGGGCAGAATATCAGTTTGCTGATGCCAGAACCCCATAAGGAATTGCATGATAGTTATATACATAACTATATGCGTACGGGCGAAGGAAATGTGCTTGGCCGTTATCGTGAAGTGAGTGGATTGCGTCAAAATGGAGAGGTGTTTCCACTGGAGTTGAATGTTAATGAAATGAAATTGGCTGGAGAAAATCATTTTGTTGGTATTCTGCGTGATATTAGTGAGCGCAAAGAGGCCGAGAAAACTATGGCCCAATTGGCTCTTTATGATCAACTGACAATGTTGCCGAACAGGACGCTGTTTTATGAAAGAATGGAATCATCTCTGTCACAGGCCCAACGCACAAAATCTTCGGTGGCGCTACTATTTATAGATCTTGATGGTTTTAAATCGGTGAATGATACCTTGGGTCATGATATGGGTGACCATCTGCTGGTAGAAGTAGGTAAGCGCCTACTTCAATGTATCAGAGATTCTGATGTTGCTGCCAGAATAGGTGGTGATGAATTCACCGTATTGCTGACCAACCTGCATGACATCGATGTTGCTGCAGTCATCGCAAATAAAATTATTCATGCTCTGAATCAACCAGTGACATTTAAGGGGAATAGCTGTCATGTCGGGGCCAGTATTGGTATTGCTACCTATCCTAGCCCGGCTGCAGATGTGGATGACCTGGTCAAAGAGGCGGATACGGCAATGTACGAAGCCAAGAATGCAGGTAAAAACAGATACAGTATCGCCAAGCTGACAATGTGAAGCATTGGGCAAATGTTTCGTTTGTTTTTCAGCTGTATGTGAACGAATTAAAGGCCTGAATTGATGGAGAAAACGTTCTTATTTATAAATGCCTGATCTGACGTTTATTGTGACTGGTGGCACCGGTCTGTTTGAGTTCGAGGTTTCCATGTGCGAACGGTTTAAGGAAGTTAGGCATTTTTCGGCCGCCGAGTTTCATGATGTCATGGATCAATAGTTCAGCTGTGCTTTGCTCTTCATATTTTAAGATTGTTGTCAGATAATCGAATAGTAGTTTTGCCAGCCTGTCTAATGAAATTTTCCAGGTGCTTTGCGTCTCTCTATAGACCCAGACAGAAAAGGCATGAAATTGTTCGAATACGTCGCTATCCGGCCAAAGTAGGGCAATGCTCTGTTTAAAGTTGCCACTGTTATAATATAAGTTCCAAAAGCGAGAAAAGCGTTTCATCTGCTGAATATCTTCGAAACTGAGCTGGTTGTTTCTCAGAATATCGTAGGGTGGTTTATCGGAATAAACCATATCGAAATCACTGTCATGTCGATGCAGGCTGGTGCCTGACAATTTCTTCAATATGCCAATCTGTATCTCTGAATGGGTCATGGCTGATAGTCTGTTTAAATTTTCACCAAAGCTGGCCAGTGACTCACCCGGTAGTCCTACAATCAGATCCAGGTGCATATGTGCTGATGTTTCCTCTTCGAGAAAACGGATGTTCTCGGTGATCTTGTCCATTTTCAAATTACGGTGGATGCGATCAGCCACCTCGATATTCAAGGTCTGAATGCCGATCTCCAGTTGCAGGGATGCTGCCGGAAACTGTTTGATGCGCGTTTTCAAAGCATCGGGAAAATGATCGGGGATCACCTCAAAATGCACAAAATAGGGTGGTTCTTTGGCAAGGAAAAAATCGAGCAATTGCGATGCGATTTTCACATTAAGGTTAAACGTGCGGTCAATGAATTTGAAACTGCGCACACCGCGATCCCACAGCTTCTGCATGGCAATCAACAGTGTGGCGGTATCGATATTGCGTACTTTTTTGTCGATGGATGAGAGACAGAACTCACACAGGAAAGGGCAACCGCGTGAAGCTTCGATATAGATATATCGGTTGGCGACATCTTCATCGCTGTAATAGTCATAGGGCAGAATGATCTGTTCGAGATCAGCCATGGCGGCCTGAATGATACGTTGGGTAGGAGATAGGCCACCCATGATGGCTTTACATAAATCATAAAAGGCCGTGTCGCCTTCACCCTGCACAATATAATCCGCCATATCATAATGTATTCGTAGCGGTGTATAGCTCACTTCAGGGCCACCAAGTACCACGGTGGTGTCAGGAGCTACTTTTTTAATAATCTCGACCAACTCGGCACACTGTTGAGCATTCCAGATATAGACACCGATGCCGATAATAGTCGGTTGCTTACTGAGCAGTTGTTCAGCTATATCCTGAATGTTGTCATTGATGGTGCATTCATGAATTGCAGTGCTCTTCTGCAAGTCAGCCATATTGGCAAAGATATAACGCAGCCCGATTGCACTATGGGTATATCGCGCATTTAAGGTCGTTAGCAGGATGGTCTTTTCTGAAGTGGTGGGCATGATGTGCTGCAGCCTACGCAGATTGTCGACGTTGGCACAAAAAAGATCAGAGCAAGTAGATGAGGCTGTCTATCATGCACTGTTTTTCGTCCATTATAATTATATGTCTTCTAAATGGCTTCTTGATGTTAGTATTCTTGCGATGGATATTGCAGGAATTTTCTTTTTATCAGTGGTGGTTCTATTAGCAGGGCTTGGTCTTGTTGCTGCATTGCGTACTTACCTGAATCATCGGCGTAACCGAAAAGCTTTTAACTATAATCCATGGGGTTGATGCATACCTGTCCCGACAGTGTTCTTTGTTGCAGAAATGCTTCGCGCTTGATTCAGCGGTCTGAAGCATATTAAAAATATTGGCACGTGTTATTCTATTTAGTTCCTGATCGATAAATCTAACTGCACTGAAAAAAATAGATTGGATTATGTGCTTCTATTTGTGGAAAGACTTTTTGTAGAAATAGATGCAGCTTTTAGCCTATGAACAATCAGGCACCGGTTTGATAACGACATGCAGTTGATAGACAGCCATTGTCATCTCGATGATGCGCGTTTCGATATAGATCGTGATGCAGTACTTGAGCGTGCGCTTTTGCTAGGTATTGATCAGTTTGTTGTGCCTGCGGTTGTAGCCTCCGGTTGGCCACGGCTGAAATCATTGGCGCAGCACTATCCTGGTATACATCCCGCTTATGGTTTGCATCCCTGGTTTTGTGAACAGCACAGGCAGGTAGATTTAACGCTGTTATCACAATATTTACAACATGCCAAAGCAGTGGGTGAGTGTGGGCTGGATGCTATGCGTAAAGGTGTGAGCATGGATGATCAACTGTTCTGGTTTCGAGCCCAGGCAACATTGGCAATTGAGTTTGATCTTCCGCTTATTGTACATGCTGTAAAGAGCGTCGATCTGGTCATTGCAGTATTGAAAGATTTTCCCGAATCAAAGGGTGTGATACATAGTTTTTACGGCAGTAGGCAACAGGCTGATGCTGTGATTGATCAGGGTTTTTACCTTGGCCTTGGATCAGCGGTGACGCATGCCAAGAACAGTCGCTTTCAACAGGTGGTGGAGACACTGCCGCTAGAGATGCTGATGCTTGAGACGGATGCGCCGGATCAAGCATCGGCCTCACATCGTGGAGAACGCAACGAACCATCTTTTCTGCTTGAAACGCTACACGCAGTTGCCACTATTCAGAGCAAACCTACAGATGCAGTGGCTTCAATTTGCAATGCCAATGCACGGGAGTTATTCAATTTATGAGTCATGCTCAGGAACGCACAGAAATTCTCATTGGAGAGGCCGGATTAGCATATCTGGGAAACCTGCATCTGCTGGTTGTAGGGCTTGGCGGTGTTGGTGGGGCCGTATGTGAGGCCTTAGTGAGGGCAGGTATCGGCCGCATTACGATTGTGGATCATGATAAGGTTGGCCTCTCCAATATGAATCGCCAATTGGTCTGTAGCCATTCCAATATTGGCAAAGAGAAATCCACCGCTATGGCCGAGCGTTTGCTGGATATTAATCCGGAGCTGCAGCTCAATGCTCATGTCGATTTTCTGTCACCGATCAATATGGAGGCATTTTTCTCCGATGGTGCATTTGATTATGTGCTCGACTGTATCGATTCAGTGGCCTGCAAGGCGGTACTGGTCGCTACCTGTCAGCGTCTGGATATTGCTGTTGCTTCAAGTCTTGGCGCTGGTGGACGATTGGATGTTACAAAAGCAGAGATTACCACACTCGATCAAACCTATAACTGTGGTCTGGCCGTGAATCTGCGTCGCAAACTCAGACGTGCCGGTGCATCGCTGAATTATCCGGTGGTATTTTCCGGTGAATATCCGATCAAACCACTGCCGCAGCAAGCGGTAGATACCAATCCGGATGCATTGCCGCGTGCAGTCAACGGTACGATATCCTATATGCCCAATTTGTTCGGTTTTATGCTGGCCGGTTACGTCATTGAGCAGTTACTGCATCTGAGAAAAAACGAGCGCTAACTCCAGAGCGTGAAAGCAATAACGGTGAAGGGTTCCGATATTTTAAAGCGAGTTAGTATCGTAGGCGCTCTCTCCTTTTTATTGGTGGTCTTATTCAGCATCGCGATACCTGTTTATGCGGGTGAAACAACAAAACAGCTTGTCGGGGCTGTCGGAAATATCACTATCAAAGAAGCAGGCGTCAGCTTTGAGTCGCGTATTGATACAGGGGCTGAGAGTAGTTCGTTCATGCTATTCAAATCCATGTAGTTGAGGCGAAAGAGAAAGTGCCTCGCATATCGTTTACCCTGATGAATAGTCAGGAACGCTATGTTGCCCTATCTATTCATTATTTCTTTTAGAAAAGCTTCACCGTAGCGGCTAAATTTGACTGCGCCGATACCTGAAATCTCCAGCATCTGGGATTCACTGCCGGGTTTGGCGATGACCATCTCTACCAGTGTTTTGTCCGGGAAAATAACGTAGGGCGGTACATTCTGATCTTTAGCCAGTGTGCTGCGCAGTTGACGCAGCTGTTCAAACAGCTCCTGATCATGCGTCGATAGATCCTGAGCGAAGCGTCTGACTGCTGCATTGGATGATGAGCTACTTCTCTTTTTCTTCACTTTTGATGCTTTACTCAGTTTTCTTAACATCACAGTTTGTGGCGATTCACTGCGTTTAAGTAAGGGCCACGCTTTGGGTGTGAGTTTGAGTACACCATAGCCTTCCACATCGGTAGCCAGATATCCGTGTGCAACCAGTTGGCGGAATATGCCGCGCCATTCAGGGCTGCTATGTTCTTGACCAATGCCAAAGGTGCTCAGGTGATCATGATTGTTGGCTTTGATGCGCTCGTCATCTTTACCGAGCATGATGTCGATAATGTATTGGGCACCAAAGCGTTCCTTGGTGCGATAGATGCAGGAGAGAATTTTTTGCGTGGCTATGGTGGCATCCCATGTTTCTGGTGGATTGATGCAGTTATCGCAATTACCACATGGCTTTTCTAAGGTCTCACCAAAATAGGCCAACACAGCTTGACGTCGGCAACTGGTAAGCTCACACAGCCCGAGCATGGCATCGGTCTTTTGCAACATCATGCGTTTAAACAGCTCATCGGCATCACTGTTTTGTGTGAACAAGCGCAGATTGATTACATCTTTCAGGCCATAATTCATCCAGGCGTTGGATGGCAGCCCATCACGACCAGCGCGACCAGTCTCCTGATAGTAGGATTCGATATTTTTCGGTAAGTTCATATGGGCTACAAAGCGTACATCGGGTTTATCAATGCCCATGCCAAAAGCGATTGTAGCAACAATAATCAGGCCATCCTCACGCAGAAAACGTTGCTGACTTTTTTGGCGTATATCCTGATGAAGGCCGGCATGATAGGGCAGGGCGGTGCACCCTTTTTTATTGAGCCACTCGGCTGTGGTCTCAACATTTTTACGGCTCAGGCAGTAGACGATGCCGGCATCATCAGGGTGATTCTGCTTGATGAATTTCAATAGTTCTTCACGGCCATTACCCAGATCATTGATGGCATAATGAATATTGGGGCGGTCAAAGCTGTTGATGAACAGATTCGCTTGCTGCAAGGCCAGTTGTTCAATGATTTCAATGCGTGTGCGCTCATCAGCTGTCGCAGTAAGTGCTATGCGTGGTACGCTGGGATAGCGCTCATGCAACATGGATAATTGCTGATATTCTTTGCGGAAATCATGACCCCACTGGGCCACACAATGCGCTTCATCAATAGCGAATAGCGAGATCTCACAGCGGTCGATGAGGTTCAGGGTATAGTTGTTGAGTAGCCGTTCAGGAGCCATGTAAATGAGATCGTATTTACCATGGATAAATGCGTCCTCGATCTCACGCTGTTCGCTGGCATGGAGCGTGGAGTTCAAAAAAGCAGACTTGATCCCCAGTTGTTGCAATGCATCAACCTGATCTTGCATGAGTGCAATCAGCGGTGATATGACAATCGCAGTGCCACTGCGCACAAGTGCGGGAATTTGATAACAGATAGATTTTCCACCACCTGTTGGCATCAGTGTTAATACATCCTGACCATTGATGATGGCTTCAATAATATCTGCCTGATGATGACGAAAATCATCGTAACCGAAGGTGGAATGTAAAACGTGACGGGCTTGCTGCATGTGCTGATCCATAAAGCGAGTATCTATCAACTGCGATGGCCTGTCACTTACAGCGAATGCGAAATGAGGGAGAAACAAAAACGGCCACCCGCCTGAGCAGGTGACCGTTGGTTACTGATAAATAGCTGATTAAGGAAGCGCTGATGTATTCAGCATTTCCGCGTAAGGCCATGGATGCGGGCTGTGTTTGGCTGGAGCCAATACATCAAGCATATCCTTGTTGATTAATAGTTATATGCGAATGTGGTGGTGAAGCCGTTTACATCCAGGCCGCTAAACGAGGTGTTTTTTGTTGGCAGGTCAGCTTTGGAGGAAAAACGAGCCCATTCCATGCCAATAGTGAATCTGTCATTATAACGGTAAGTACCACCTAGACCATAGCTGAATCCAGTACTGCTTTTTGTAGTTTTAATGAGTGAATTGGCAGGGGTGTGGCTGGCATTGACGGTGCTGAATCCCGCCAAAGCATAGAGTTCGAAACCATCGGCGACTTCAATTTTAGGTTTGGCAAATGCGGATACAAACCAGTTCACCTGAAACTCTTCACTGAGTACAATCGTACGTTCTTCGCGCTGTTCTGCACCAGTTGTGCCGACACGAAATTCTGTAGCGAAATATTCATGCAGGTTAGCACCTACAAAACCAAAACCACCGATGGTGGTTTTTTTGTTTGCTCCAGGTTCGAGTTCAAAAATACCAAGTCCTATGCCCGCATAAGGTTCAATTTCAATAGCCTGAGCCGCGTTGGCCTGTGTTAATAGCAGAGCCGTAGTCATCAATAGTATTTTTTTCATGGTGATCCTCCAAATTTTTCCGACATTATCGCCGTATAATGCATAAGCGCAAATCCATTCTATTGTCGGCTATGTTATGAACGGCTGCTGCTTAGCATGTGGGGGTGTTGCACTTCGTATCATTTCAGTTTGAATCAAGGGAGAATTACAATTCAAGGGCATGAACTACGTACGAATACCAACCCAGATGGTGTGTCGGTTATTGGCCTGGTTTTTATGGCCCCGCACACTATGTACTTTCACATCAAACCCGATTTTCATTAAGCGTTGTGTGAAGCTGGGGGATGAAAAGCCCGACC